>NZ_JBHJUW010000127.1:0-26242 GCF_042268205.1 Streptomyces sp. NPDC056160 | reverse complement strand
GCCCTGAGCGGCGCCACTCAGGGCCACCCCGCGATACGGAGGCGCCGGTCGTCGGCACCGGTTGCCGGCGCGCCCTCGCGCAAGGGGTGATCCCGGCGCGGACGGAGCGCGGCACGCCGCTCGCACAGGGCGCGGCATCGGGAGACGGCAGAGGTGCCGGAGACAGCACAGGGCCCCGGAACCGGCGCAGGGGTTCCGGGGCCCGGTCAGGGGGGCGGGCCGGGGCGATGCGCCGGCCCGCCCGGTGCCGTCTCAGACGCGCCGCAGGACGGCGACCACCTTGCCGAGGATGGTCGCGTCGTCACCGGGGATCGGCTCGTACGCGGCGTTGTGCGGCAGGAGCCAGACGTGGCCGTCCTCGCGCTTGAAGCGCTTGACGGTGGCCTCGCCGTCGATCATGGCGGCCACGATGTCACCGTTCTCGGCGACCTGCTGGCGGCGCACGGTGACCCAGTCGCCGTCACAGATGGCGGCCTCGATCATCGAGTCGCCGACGACCTTGAGGACGAACAGCTCACCGTCGCCGACCAACTGCCGGGGGAGGGGGAACACGTCCTCGACCGACTCCTCGGCGAGGATCGGGCCACCGGCGGCGATCCGTCCGACGAGCGGGACGTAGGAGGCGGCCGGCTTGCCCACGGTGTCCGTGGGCTGCAGCGTGGCGGCCTGGTCGGAACCGCGGACTTCGTAGGCGCGCGGGCGGTGCGGGTCGCGCCGCAGGAAGCCCTTGCGCTCCAGAGCCATGAGCTGGTGGGCCACCGATGAGGTGCTGGACAGCCCCACGGCCTGGCCGATCTCCCGCATGGACGGCGGGTAGCCCCGCCGCTGCACGGAGTCCCTGATGACCTCGATCACCCGGCGCTGCCGATCGGTGAGTCCCGAGCTGTCCGCCCGGATGCCTGGAGGCCGCCCCGGCAGGGAGCGCTTGTGTCCCTCGGGGTTCGCGGCTTCGTTCATCGCATGCACCGGCTCGAGTCGGCTCTGGGAGCGGTCCTGGGCAGTGATGGTGGCACTGTCTGCGGTGGTGGTCACGTGCGGCCCCTCTCGATGGTCTCCCTCCGGCACAACGGTAGTTGCCTTCGAAAGGTTGCGCCAAACACACGTTCGAGTGAAAAAACGAGAATGGCCGGACTTGATCATGTATATGGGTGTATAGGTGGCGCGGTGGCGGACAGGCGAAAAAGCCCACTGCTGTACTCTTCACCGCCGGGGCGCGGACCCTTCGGGCCGCTGCCCCAGTCTGCCATCCGGAGGCCCGTCGACAGGGCCCCGGTCCCTCGTCCGCCGGGAGTCGCACGCGTCCTCCGTGCCGTGTTCACGGTATCTCCGTACACCTCCGGCCGGGCCCCGGTCCGGGCGGGCGGGTGTCGGCGTGTCCTCCCCCGTCGCGTGTGCCCGGCGGCTCGGCGGCGCCCTCCGGCGACACGCGCGCATTCCGGTGCACGTACGAGCCAATCCCTACATCTAGTGGTTGGATAGCTACAGCGGCCCACAAGTTGTGGTCCCCCGGGTCTTAGGTCCTCCCGCCATCGCCTATGCTTGGGGCTGCTTCCGCGGGGCCCATGAGGCCCTGCGTAGCCATTGAGTCTGCTGTGAGGAGGGTTGGAGTCCATGCACTGCCCCTTCTGCAGGCACCCCGACAGCCGGGTCGTCGACAGCCGTACGACGGACGACGGAACGTCGATCCGCAGGCGCCGCCAGTGCCCTGACTGCTCTCGCCGGTTCACGACCGTCGAGACGTGCTCGCTCATGGTGGTCAAGCGGTCCGGGGTCACCGAGCCGTTCAGTCGCACCAAGGTCATCAACGGCGTGCGCAAGGCGTGCCAGGGGCGGCCGGTCACCGAAGACGCGCTGGCCCAGCTGGGGCAGCGCGTCGAGGAAGCGGTGCGGGCCAGCGGGAGCGCCGAGGTGGCCGCCCACGAAGTGGGACTCGCCATACTCGGCCCCTTGCAGGAACTCGACCTCGTCGCCTTCCTGCGGTTCGCGTCCGTGTACCGGGCGTTCGACTCGCTCGAGGACTTCGAGGCCGCCATCGCGGAACTCAGGGAAGGTCCGCGACGCCCCGTCGCGGAGGAGGAGGGCGGCGACGACGCCGTCACGGGGAGCCAGGAAGACGATCGCGGACGCGGAGGGACGGCTGACGTCCCCGTGCCCGCACGCGCCGCCGACTGATCGGCGGGCCGGTCCGGGCCGCGGGTCCGGGCCGGCTGTACGGCGGCGAGGAAGACGGTTGCGGGTGGCAGCGACAGGGGCGCCCGCAGCACCAGACAGAACACCGTGTCTCCGGAACATCGGGGCACTTCAGGGCGTTTTCGCCCGTATCAGGGAGGCGGCATGACAGAGACGGCGAGCGGTCCGGCACGAGGTTCCCGCGCCAAGGGCGGCAAGGCGGGGAACAAGGGACTGCACATCGAGCGCATCCACACCACCCCGGGCGTGCACCCGTACGACGAGGTGAGCTGGGAGCGCCGTGACGTCGTCATGACCAACTGGCGCGACGGCTCGGTCAACTTCGAGCAGCGTGGCGTCGAGTTCCCCGACTTCTGGTCGGTGAACGCGGTCAACATCGTCACCAGCAAGTACTTCCGCGGTGCCGTGGGCACCCCGCAGCGCGAGACCAGCCTGAGGCAGCTGATCGACCGCATCGTGAAGACGTACCGGAAGGCCGGTGAGGACTACAAGTACTTCGCCTCGCCCGCCGACGCCGAGATCTTCGAGCACGAGCTGGCGTACGCCCTCCTGCACCAGATCTTCAGCTTCAACAGCCCCGTCTGGTTCAACGTGGGCACCCCGCAGCCCCAGCAGGTCTCCGCCTGCTTCATCCTGTCCGTCGACGACTCCATGGAGTCGATCCTCGACTGGTACAAGGAAGAGGGCATGATCTTCAAGGGCGGCTCCGGCGCCGGCCTGAACCTCTCCCGCATCCGTTCCTCCAAGGAACTGCTCTCCTCCGGCGGCAACGCCTCCGGTCCGGTCTCCTTCATGCGCGGCGCCGACGCCTCCGCCGGCACCATCAAGTCCGGCGGCGCCACCCGCCGCGCCGCCAAGATGGTCATCCTCGACGTCGACCACCCCGACGTGGAGGACTTCATCGAGACGAAGGTCAAGGAGGAGGAGAAGATCCGCGCCCTGCGCGACGCGGGCTTCGACATGGACCTGGGCGGCGACGACATCACGTCCGTCCAGTACCAGAACGCCAACAACTCGGTCCGGGTGAACGACGAGTTCATGAAGGCGGTCGAGCAGGGCGGCAAGTTCGGCCTGCGCGCCCGGATGACCGGCGAGGTCATCGAGGAGGTCGAGGCCAAGTCCCTCTTCCGCAAGATGGCCGAGGCCGCCTGGGCCTGCGCCGACCCGGGCATCCAGTACGACGACACCATCAACCACTGGCACACGTGCCCGGAGTCCGGCCGGATCAACGGCTCGAACCCGTGCAGCGAGTACATGCACCTGGACAACACGTCCTGCAACCTCGCCTCGCTGAACCTGATGAAGTTCCTCAAGGACGACGGCAAGGGCAACCAGTCCTTCCAGTCCGAGCGCTTCGCCAAGGTCGTCGAACTGGTCATCACCGCGATGGACATCTCGATCTGCTTCGCGGACTTCCCGACCCAGAAGATCGGCGAGAACACCCGCGCCTTCCGCCAGCTCGGCATCGGCTACGCCAACCTCGGCGCCCTGCTGATGGCGACCGGCCACGCCTACGACTCCGACGGCGGCCGTGCGCTCGCCGGTGCCATCACCTCCCTGATGACCGGCACCGCCTACAAGCGCTCCGCCGAGCTGGCCGCGGTCGTCGGCCCCTACGACGGCTACGCCCGCAACGCGCAGCCGCACCAGCGCGTCATGAAGCAGCACAGCGACGCCAACGCCACCGCCGTGCGCATGGACGACCTGGACACGCCGGTGTGGGCCGCCGCCACGGAGGCCTGGCAGGACGTGCTGCGCCTCGGTGAGAAGAACGGTTTCCGTAACTCCCAGGCATCGGTCCTCGCCCCGACCGGCACCATCGGCCTGGCCATGTCCTGCGACACCACCGGTGTCGAGCCCGACCTCGCCCTGGTCAAGTTCAAGAAGCTGGTCGGCGGCGGCTCGATGCAGATCGTCAACGGCACCGTCCCGCAGGCCCTGCGCCGCCTGGGCTACCAGGAGGAGCAGATCGAGGCGATCGTCGCCCACATCGCCGAGAACGGCAACGTGATCGACGCCCCCGGCCTCAAGCAGGAGCACTACGAGGTCTTCGACTGCGCCATGGGCGAGCGCGCCATCTCCCCGATGGGCCACGTCCGCATGATGGCCGCGATCCAGCCGTGGATCTCCGGCGCCATCTCCAAGACGGTCAACATGCCGGAGTCGGCGACCGTCGAGGAGGTCGAGGAGATCTACTACGAGGCGTGGAAGCTCGGCGTCAAGGCGCTCGCGATCTACCGCGACAACTGCAAGGTCGGCCAGCCGCTCTCCGCCAAGACCAAGGACTCCGGCAAGAAGACCGAGGCCGCAGAGGAGACGCAGCCCAAGGTCGAGAAGGTCGTCGAGTACCGCCCCGTCCGCAAGCGCCTCCCGAAGGGCCGTCCCGGAATCACCACCTCCTTCACCGTCGGCGGCGCCGAGGGCTACATGACCGCCAACTCCTACCCGGACGACGGTCTCGGCGAGGTCTTCCTCAAGATGTCCAAGCAGGGCTCGACCCTCGCGGGCATGATGGACGCCTTCTCCATCGCCGTGTCGGTGGGACTGCAGTACGGCGTGCCGCTGGAGACGTACGTCTCGAAGTTCACCAACATGCGCTTCGAGCCGGCCGGCATGACCGACGACCCGGACGTGCGGATGGCGCAGTCGATCGTCGACTACATCTTCCGCCGCCTGGCGCTGGACTTCCTGCCCTTCGAGACGCGCTCCGCGCTCGGCATCCACTCCGCCGAGGAGCGCCAGCGCCACCTGGAGACCGGCTCCTACGAGCCGATCGACGAGGAGGTCGACGTAGAGGGTCTGGCCCAGTCCGCGCCGCGCCAGACCGAGCTGAAGGCCGTCGCCACCCCGAAGGCCGAGGCGGAGGTGGCCGCGCCCGCCCCGAAGGAGGCGCACACCAGCGCCGAGCTGGTCGAGATGCAGCTGGGCATCCAGGCCGACGCCCCGCTCTGCTTCTCCTGCGGCACCAAGATGCAGCGGGCCGGCTCCTGCTACATCTGCGAGGGCTGCGGCTCCACGAGCGGCTGCAGCTGAACTGACGGCCATGCCGTGAGGTGAGGGGTAAGGGGCGTCGGCCATGGCCGACGCCCCTTACCTTTACCGGTTACAGCACCTCTTCACCGGCTACGACCGGTGCGCGCGGCCCATCGCCCCGGTGAAGTCCGCCGGGTCGCCCTCGAAGCCGTGGATGCCGGGCCGGAACTGCCAGTTCCCGGACCCGTCACGGGTGAACTCGGCGACGGCGGCCGCGGTCGCCTGCGGCACACGGCCGAAGTCGTCCTCGGCGAGCACGGTGTAGCCCTCTCGGATACGCAGCCCCGGGTCGAGCACGCCGGCGAAGGGGCGGTGCGCGGCGCTCTGCTGGATGACCACGCCGATCACCACGCGCGCGTAGCGCTCGGAGAGCCGCTCCAGCTCCAGCGTCATGACCTCGTCCCAGCCGAAGCCCTTGCCGTCCGTACTGTCCCGGTTCAGGTAGATCGTGCCGTCGGGTGAACGGCTGTCGAAGTGCACCAGGTAGTCCGGTGCGCCGTACGGATCACTCGCCAGGTAGGTGCCCGCCACGATGTCCAGATCGGTGGGTGGCTGCCCTGTCGGACTGGGGTCCCACTTCAGTGCGACCTCGACCTTGCGGATCCCTTTGCTCAGCCCGCTCACCGGACCTCCCCTTCCCCGTCCCCATGCGCCCTCGTCTGTCCCAACCGCCGGATTGGGGGCGCGCGTTGTCCATCGTGCCACGCGCGCGCGGACGTCTGTGCGGGCACTGTCCCCGGGATAGTGACTGACGCCACGCCCAGGGCCGTACGATGGCGCGGTGCTGGTCAAGTGGATTCGCTGCACCGTGGTGGACCGCCGGGGCTTCGAGCGGGGGCAGCGAAAGTGGGCGGGGCTTCTGGGAGAGCCGGGGTTTCGGGGGCAGGGGGGTGGCTGGAGCCGGGGCCGGCAAGGGGTGGCCCACATCTTCGCCTTCTGGGAGAGCCGCGCCTTCTACGACTCCTTCATGGCCCGCTCCCACGACCGGCTGGCCGCGACCCAGGCCGGAACCTTCAAGGACGCGCAGATCAGGCTATTCGATCACCGGTTCGACGTGAAGACGGGGTTCCAGCCGCGCTTCGCGGACGCCGACCTGGTGCGCGTCGCGCTCTGCCGGGCCCACGAGGAGCGTGCCGAGCACTTCACGCTGATGCAGGAGAAGGTCTGGAACCCGGCGATGGCCGGCTCGCCCGGCATGGTCCGGGGCCTGTTCGGTGAAGCCCCGGGCAATGAGTTCCTGGTCCTGTCCATGTGGCAGTCGTCCGCCGAGCACGGCAAGTACCGCACCGAGCGGGTCGAGCGCCTGGCGTTGCGCGCCCAGACCGAGGCCGACGTCGCGGCCCTGACGGGCGACATCGTGGAACTGGAACCGGCCTGGACCGTGTGACCCGAGCGCGGGGCATGCGGGCGTGTGCCCTCAGGGGACCTTCCGCGCACGAGCGCCCTGCGAGGCGGATGCGTGCTCTCCGCGGCCCGTGGCGCACATTCCGTGTGACCTACACCGTATGAGGGCCGCTCGAGTCTCCGATCGGCCGTGACTCGATCTAGTGTTTTGGCATGGCACGACCACGGCGCATCGTTCTTGTCCGGCACGGGGAATCGACGGGCAATGTCGATGACTCCGTCTACGAGCGCGAGCCGGACCACGCGCTGGCGCTGACCGAGCGGGGTCTCCAGGAGGCCGAGGACACCGGCAAAGAGCTGCGTGAGCTGTTCGGGCGGGAACGGGTCAGCGTATACGTCTCCCCGTACCGCCGCACCCACGAGACCCTCCGCGCCTTCCACCTCGACCCCGACCTCGTACGGGTCCGGGAGGAGCCGCGGCTGCGCGAGCAGGACTGGGGAAACTGGCAGGACCGCGACGACGTACGCCTTCAGAAGGCCTATCGGGACGCGTACGGTCACTTCTTCTACCGCTTCGCCCAGGGAGAGTCCGGCGCCGACGTGTACGACCGGGTCGGTGGCTTCCTGGAGAGCCTCTTCCGCAGCTTCGAGGCCCCCGACCACCCGCCCAACGTGCTCCTGGTGACCCATGGTCTCGCGATGCGCCTCTTCTGCATGCGGTGGTTCCACTGGACCGTCGCGGAATTCGAGGCGCTGTCGAATCCCGGGAACGCCGAGATGCGGATGCTCGTTCTCGGGGACGACGGGCGGTACGCCATGGACCGGCCGTTCGAGCGGTGGCGTGACCCGGAACCGTACGGGGTCACTGGATAGAGTGGCTGAGCGATGACCTCTGACTCCTCTCCCGGCAGGCGCCTGGAGCGCGCCCTGGCCAGCACACGCGGACTCTCGGTCGGGGACGCGCTGGGCTCGCAGTTCTTCGTGCCGGCGAACTATCCGCTCCTTCACCGCCGCGAACTGCCCCCCGAACCGTGGCAGTGGACCGACGACACGGAGATGGCCTGCTCCGTCGTGGCCGTCCTCGTCGCGCACCACCGCATCGACCAGGACGCCCTGGCCGAATCCTTCGCCCGCCATCACGACTTCGACCGGGGGTACGGCCCCGCGGTCAACCGGCTGCTCCGGCTCGTCCGGGAGGGTGGCGACTGGCGCGAGCTGGCCGCTGCTCTCTTCAACGGGCAGGGCTCCTGGGGCAATGGCGCCGCGATGCGGATCGCCCCTCTGGGCGCGTGGTACGCGGACGATCCGGAGCAGGCCACCCACCAGGCCGAGATCTCGGCCTACCCGACGCATCAGCACCGCGAGGCCGTCGTGGGTGCCATGGCCGTCGCCGCGGCAGCCGCTCTGGCCGCGGCCCCCGGCGGGCCGCCGAGCCCCGAAGCGCTGCTGGACGGCGTCATCGCCCTGGTGCCCGCGCGCAGCGCCGTCGGCGCCGGCCTGCGCCGTGCCCGCGACATGCTCGACTACGGCGACGCGGGCACGGTCGCCGCTGTCCTCGGCTGCGGACGGCGTACGACCGCCCACGACACGGTGCCCTTCGCCCTCTGGTCGGCCGCCCGGTGCCTCGGTGACTTCGAGGACGCCTTCTGGCGGACGGCCCAGGCCGGCGGGGACGTGGACACCACGTGCGCCATCGTCGGCGGTGTGCTCGCCGGAGGCGAGGCGGGCGGCCCGCCCGCCGAGTGGGTGCGCGCCACGGAGGCGCTGCCGGACTGGCTGCCGGTCGGGACCTGACCCCGCTTCGCACCTCGATTCACGAGTGCGACCCGACGCTTGGTGAGGTCCTCCGCGGGGTGGTCCTCGACCGGGTGGTGAATCGTCTCTGCCGTTGCTGCGAGCCGCTCACATGTGTGCGCGAGTGAAGCGGGCGGTCGACCCCCGCGGTCCTGACCGGCCGCCCGACGGCCCTGCTGCCGGGTTTCGCGACGCACCGATCGCCGAGGCCGCGCAAGCGCTGCGACCGGTGAGGGAAACCGGGGTGTCGCATCGGGATCAGGGCGGCGTACGCTAAGGGCGCCATGCCGTACGAACCACCCACTCACACCGTCGAGCGCTCCCTTCGCGCCACGACCGGAGCCAAGGTCATCGCAGGTGTCGACGAGGTGGGGCGCGGCGCGTGGGCCGGGCCCGTCACCGTCTGCGCGGCGGTCACCGGACTGCGGCGGCCCCCTGTGGGCCTCACCGACTCCAAACTGCTCACCGTCAAGCGGCGCACCGACCTCGCCGTGGTACTGGAGAAGTGGGTGACGGCGTACGCCCTCGGGCACGCCACGCCGGAGGAGATCGACGAGCTGGGGATGACGGCGTCGCTGCGGCTCGCCGCCGGGCGCGCTCTGGGGGGACTGCCCGTCCGTCCGGACGCGGTCATCCTCGACGGGAAGCACGACTACCTCGGCGCTCCCTGGCAGGTCCGTACGGTCATCAAGGGCGACCGCTCGTGCGTCGCCGTCGCGGCGGCCTCGGTGATCGCCAAGGTGCACCGCGACAAAATGATGGCCGAACTGGGCGTCGACCATGCAGACTTCGGGTTTGCGGCCAACGCCGGATATCCGTCGCCCGTGCACAAGGCCGCGCTGGAGGAGCGGGGACCCACCCCGTACCACCGGTTGTCATGGGCGTATCTTGATGCGCTGCCGCGCTGGCAGCACCTCAAGAAGGCCAGGGTCTGGGTGGACGGAAGCGTTCCGGAGATCGAGGGCCAGCTCAACTTCGACTTCTGACGGGGCCGCTTGCCCGGATGTGCCCCCCGCCCACGGGGGCCGTACCAACGTTTGATAAATATCAGCTCATGCCTCTCATTCCCGAGGAGCCTCAGATTCACGAGAGTGCCCAGGGTCCCCGCGCCACTCCGGCCACCGGCCGCACCGCGCCGACCCCCCGTCCCGTACCCGGCCCCCGCCCCGCGGCTCCGTCGCGTCCCGGTCGTCCCGGCCCTGTGCGGCCCGCGCCGCCGGCGCAGCGTACGCCGCGGGACGTGGCCGCGACCAAGCCCGCCCCTTCGGGTCCGGCTGTCCCTGCCGCCTCGGCGGCTCCGCAGATCCAGTTGATCCCCGCCTCGGCCGAGGGTGCCCTCGACGCCGCCGAGGAAGCGGTCGACCTGCTCCTGGAGGCGGGTCGTGCCCCCGGGGAGGTGCTGGTGATCACCACCGGTGACCCGCACCCCTGGGCCGCCCACGAACTGTCCTTCGGTGAAACGTCCTACTGGGCGCAGCACGACGCGGGCGACGACGTCTTCTACACGGACGCCGCCGGAACCTCCCGTGCCGCAACCCGCCCCGTGGTCGTGGTCGCCGTCAATGGCGGCACCGACACCGCGGTCGCCGCTGCCCTGCCTCTGGCCCACACCCGGTCCGGAGCACTGCTGATCGTCTGTGGTGACCCGCAGCAGATCAACGGGGTGCTGGGCGCCGGCGTCTGAGGCGTTCAGGACACGCCGGCCGGGGGCGCCGTCGGTCCGCCGCAGAGGGTGACAGCCGTCGTCGCGGAGGTTCGCGCGACGGCTGTTTCGCTTTGTGCGTGCGCGTTCGGCGGGTGCCTGCGCGCGGGCAGGTTGGTGCTCGGGTGCTGGTCGGTGCGGGAGTTTCGATTCGCGCCGGCGGGTCGGGCGCGGGTACCGGCTCGTGCGCGGAAGGCCGTGCGTGACCGGGGGCCGGGGCGTACGGATGCGGATGGGGCCCGGCCGGTGACGGGCGCGGCGCGCGTGCGGTGTGTTCCGGTGTGTTCGAGGCCTGGTGGGGCCTGTTGGGGCCTGGTGTGTCGCGGGTCGGTGTGCGGGCGAGGCGTTCCGCGCGCCGCGTACGACGGCGTCGGCCCTGCCGGTGCGGCGTCGGTGTCAGCGCGCTGCCGCGCGACGCAGCACCTCGGAGGAGACGCCTCCGGTACGGGGCGAGGGGGGCGGCACTTCCGCGTTGCCGAGGGCCTCGGGTGTCGAGACGGCGCTCGGCCTGCGGCCGCCGCGCCCCTCGCCGAGGACCTGCCAGCCGTCCCTCGTCAGCGTGATGTACGCCCCGCAGCGCAGACCGTGCAAGGTGCACGCGTCACGCAGTCCCCACATCCACGCGCCGTCCTCTTCCGTCCAACGCGCGTCGCCCTCGCGGCAGTAGAGCAGTACCGCGGTGCGCACCGGTGTACGGCGACGCAGGTCGTGGGGTATGACGCGGCGCAACTGGGCGAGGAGCGCGTTGCGCAACATCCAGCCGTCGGCGGGCGCCGGGCGGCGGACGAACGAGGCGCTGGCCCGTAGCCGCTCGTTCGGGTCGAGCACCGCCACCACGGCGGTGGCCGGTCCGGGACGGTGCCGGGAGTGCAGTCCGCTGACGACTTCCCGGGGGTTGCGCAGCAGAGGAATGCCCGCGGCAGCCCACTCCGCGGGTTCGAGCACGCGATGGGCGGATGCGGCGGACGTCGACAACGAGGCCGCCGAGGACGGAGCGAATCCGAAGGTCACGTTCCTCCCTTCGGCTACGCGCCCATACTGCGGGCGGGGTCGGATTCGGGGGAGCGCACACCGCAGCAGACCCCTACCGGATCAGGGCCGGGCCGCGCGGGGAGCGGACTTCGATTCTTCCTGTCGAACTGGGATGCGGCAACGAGCAATCGGGGTCATCGACCGTTATCGGATGACCCGCGCCTTATATCCCTACCCAGCGGCCGACCGCATGACGCCTGAGGCGCACAGTCGATCGCGCTCCCCGTGGCGGCGCACAGCGCGGCAGCGGCCGCCCGCTGGGCCCGCTCGCCACGGACCTGAGCAAGGCGGGCCATGAGCCCGCATCTGTCACGCGGCCACGTGTCTCCGGCGCCCCCGCCCCCCGCCCCCCGCCCCACGCTCCGCGCCCCGCCCCCGCCCCACGCTCCGCGCCCCGCCTCCGCCCCATGCTCCGTGCCCCACGCCCGGCTCGCCCCCGCGCCCGACGCTCGGTGCCCGATGCCAGAGGCCTGGGCGCCCGACGCCCGCGGCCGGGGGCGGCTCAGCCCTGCACGGCGAGGACCAGCGGCAACACTCCCTGGGCCCCCGCCTTTCTCAGCAGCCGGGCGGCGACCGCGAGGGTCCAGCCGGTCTCGGTGCAGTCGTCGACGAGGAGTACCGGGCCCGGCTGGTCGGCGAGCGCGGAGGCAAGCGCGGGCGGCACGGTGAGCGCTCCGTCGAGGGCCTTGAGCCGCTGCGCGCTGTTGCTGCGGGACATGGGGCGTGCGTCCGCGGCGTATTCGACGGAGCCCAGCAGCGGCAGCCGGCCGACCTGCGAGATGTGCGCGCCCAGCGACTGGACGAGCCGGGGACGGCCGCGCGAGGCCATGGTGACGACACCGACCGGGCGCGGCCGGGCGTCCGCCGCGCCCGTCGCCCAGCCGCCCGGTGCCTTCGCCCAGTCGGCGAGCACGCCCACCACGGCCCGTGCCACGTCCTCGGGCACTGGACCGTCCGGCGCGTGCGGCGCGAGCAGGGGTCGCAGCCGGTTGCCCCAGCCGATGTCCGACAGTCGTCCCAGGGCCCGTCCTTCCGAGGCTTGTTCGGCGGCCGGGATGCGCCCCTTGAGAGCGACGCCGATCGCCGGGAGGCCGGTCGGCCACATCCGCCGCGGTTCCACTTCCACTCCGGCCCGGCCCAGGTCCACGCGCGCGGCGTCCAGCGCCGCCGTGGAGGTGTCGGCGGTGAACCGGGCCCCCGCACAGTTGTCGCACCGGCCACAGGGCCGGGCGGTCTCGTCGTCGAGTCGGCGTTGCAGGAACTCCATCCGGCAGCCCGTGGTCGCCGCGTACTCGCGCATCGACTGCTGCTCCGCCTCCCGCTGCCGCGCGACCCAGTCGTAGCGCTCCGCGTCGTACGCCCAAGGCCGGCCGGTCGAGATCCATCCGCCCTTGACCCGCTTCACCGCCCCGTCCACGTCGAGGACCTTGAGCATGGCTTCGAGGCGGGAACGGCGCAGCTCGACCAGGGGTTCCAGAGCGGGCAGCGACAGGGGTCCCTGCGTGCGGGCGAGCACGTCGAGGGTCCTGCGCACCAACTCCTCGGAGGGGAAGGCCAGCGACGCGAAGTACTGCCAGATCGCCTCGTCCTCCTTGCCGGGCAGGAGGAGCACTTCCGCGTGCTCGACGCCGCGGCCGGCGCGGCCCACCTGCTGGTAGTAGGCGATGGGGGACGAGGGCGAACCGAGGTGCACGACGAAGCCGAGGTCCGGCTTGTCGAAGCCCATACCGAGGGCGGAGGTGGCGACCAGCGCCTTGACCTTGTTCGCGAGCAGGTCGTCCTCGGCCTGCTGCCGGTCGGCGTTCTCCGTCTTGCCGGTGTACGAGGCGACGGTGTGCCCCCGGTGCCGCAGGAAGGCCGTGACCTCCTCGGCGGCGGCGACGGTGAGTGTGTAGATGATTCCGGAGCCGGGCAGTTCTTCGAGGTGGTCGGCGAGCCAGGCCATCCGGTGCGCGGCGTCCGGCAGCCGCAGCACTCCCATGCTGAGGCTCTCCCGGTCCAGGGGGCCGCGGAGCACCAGCGTGCCCGAGGCGTCACCCGTCCCCAACTGCTCGGCGACGTCGGCGGTCACACGCGCGTTGGCGGTGGCGGTGGTCGCCAGTACCGGGACCCCGGCCGGGAGTTCGGTCAGCATGGTGCGCAGCCGCCGGTAGTCCGGACGGAAGTCGTGCCCCCAGTCCGAGATGCAGTGCGCCTCGTCCACGACGAGCAGGCCCGTGGCGGCGGCGAGCTTGGGCAGGACCTGGTCCCGGAAGTCAGGGTTGTTGAGCCGCTCGGGGCTGACCAGCAGGACGTCGACGGAGCCTTCCGCGACCTCCGACTGGACGGTGTCCCACTCCTCGGTGTTCGCCGAGTTGATCGTGCGGGCGTGGATGCCGGCACGGGCGGCGGCCTCCACCTGGTTGCGCATCAGCGCCAGCAGCGGGGAGACGATCACCGTGGGGCCGCTCCCGCGTGCCCGGAGCAGGGAGGTGGCCACGAAGTAGACCGCGGACTTGCCCCAGCCGGTGCGCTGGACGACCAGGGCCCGGCGGCCCTCGGCGACCAGCGCCTCGATCGCCCGCCACTGGTCCTCGCGCAACCGGGCCCTGCCCGTGCCGTCGCCGACGAGGCGGGCGAGGACCGCGTCGGCCGCCGTCCGCAGTTCCGCGTTGCTCGTGTGCTCCATGCGTCCCATACAACAGGACGGCACTGACAATCGGAGACATCCGGAAGGCGCTGACCACCCCGTGCAACGGAACGACGAGCCGGCCACGTCCCGGAGCGGGGGAGCGGGCGGGGTGCCCGGGTCTTGGTTGACGTGCCCCTGGTCGGACTTATCCACAGACCAAACCGGAATTTTGGATTCCGCGAGATCGTCGGCGCATGACGAACCACAGCGAAACGACCGGACCCTTCGGAAACGGCGACATCGCCTACGACGGGCCCGGCCCCGAGCACCAGATCACCCTGCGGACCCCGGCCGAGCTTGCCGACGCCCTGCCGTACCTGCTCGGCTACCGACCGGAGGACAGCATCGTCCTGGTAGCCCTGCACGACCGGGACGGCCGGGGCAGGTTCGGCGGCCGGGCCAGGCTCGGTATTCCCCCCAACCGCGGCGACTGGCCCTCGGTGGCCCGGCAACTCGCGCACGGCCTGATCACGGGCAGTGAGCGCAGGGGAGCCAAACCGGAGCAGATGGTCGCTTTCCTCTGCCAGGAGCCGGCGGGCGGAGAGTCACCGCGCGAGGTCGTACGGCGGCTTCAGCCGCTGGCCCAGAAGCTGCGCACCGAGTGCGGCCGCCTCGACGTTCCGGTGATCGAGGCCCTGTGCATCTCCGGTGGCCGCTTCTGGTCCTACTGCTGCCCGACCGACGGGTGCTGCCCCGACGAGGGCTGGCCCATGGGCCTGCCCGGCACCTCCGTACTGGCCGCTGCGGCCACGTACGCGGGTATCCAGGTGCGGGGCAGCCTGCGGGAGCTGCGGGCCAGGCTGCTCCCGTGGGAGACCTCGGCGGCACGGGCGCAGGAGAGCGCACTGGACAAGGCCGGCAGGGCCCTGGTGCCGAGGATCCTCGACGAGGCGAGCCGTGCGGAGGTGGCCGGGGAGACCCTCGAACTCGCCGAGACTGTCCTGCGGCGGTTCGCCGCGGCACCCGGCATCGCCGGTGCGCTGCCCGCCGACCTGCGTGACGACCGGTTGCTCGAGGACGAGGAGGCGGCATTCCTGATCCTCGGCCTGCAGGACCGGACGACGCGTGACCGCGCCGCCGAGTGGATGGAGGGGGACAAAGCGGCTCCGGCTCTCCGTCTGTGGCGGGCGCTGGCCCGGCGCTGCGTCGGCCCCTACGGGGAGCACGCGGCTGCGCCGCTGACGCTGGCCGGCTGGGTCGCCTGGTCGCTGGGGGACGACCTGGAGGCCCGCGAAGCCCTCGCCATGGCGCTGGGCGCGGACCCCGACTACCTCTTCGCGCGCTTGCTGCACCAGGCCTGCAACGAGGGCCTGGACCCTGAGTCGGTCCGCCGCTGCCTGCGCGCCGAACGGACGGGACGCGGCTGCTCGACCGACGGGGAGCCGGGCGCCGGGGGCGGGGGCGGGGGGCGGGACACGACGGCCACGGACGGCACCGGCACAGAAGGAGCGCATACCGCGGAGCAAGAGGCGGGAGGCGGTGGAGAGACGAACCGTGCCGGGCAGGAGGCAAGCGCCGAGGAGACGGAAGAAGCCGGGGAGACGGAGGAAGGCGGGGAGACGGAGGAAGGCGACGGGACTCACGACACGGAACCGGCGGAAGACGCCGGTGGGACGGAAACCATGGGCGAGCCCGCGCGGCAGCACCTCGTGACCGGCACCCGCACCAGTCGTGCGCCAGCGGCGGCGGAGGGCGCGCACTCCGTCCGTCGGCGCCGCGTACGGGGCGACGCGCCGAGTGCGGATCGTGGTGGCGCGCATGGGACGCGCCCGGTCACCTCCCGCACCGACAGCGCCGGACCGCGCCCCGGGGCCGTCAGGCCGTCCGCGCGCACCCGCCCGCGCGCCGCGGCCAAGGCGGACGGACGCCGTCGCGGCGGATGCCGGCCGGCTGGGAAGCCGCGGGGAGACAGGCCCGAGGACGGCGCATGAGCCAGCTCAGGGGGGGCCTGAGGGGGAGGCCCGGACTCTGGAGGACCGAGAGGCCCGGTCCAGGCAAGCCGGACACCCGCAGGACGTCAGGCCCGCTCGGCACACCCGGCCCACAGGGCCGGTCGGCACCCGCGGCGGAGGGAGGGAAAGGACGCGGCCGGACGTGGTCTGGCCCGCTGCCCCGAGGAAGGCCTGCGGGGGAGAACGCGACGGGGGGCGTCGCCCCCGTCGCATCCGGTCGCGCGGGCGGCGCGGGCCGGCAGCACGGCCGCTCGGGGCCGCCGCGCAGCCGCCATTCGGTCGGCTTCCCCCGGCACAGGCGTGACCCGGACCGGTCCGCCGCCGTTCACCTGAGTGGCGGAGCGCCCGGCCGGGCCACCCCGTCACCCCTGCCATGCCCCTCCGGGGCCGCCGCCAGACGCCCGATCCGCCCGAGGCCCACAGAGCGCAGAGGAAGCCGTCCCATGCACCAGCCGACTCCGCCCTGCACCCCCGGTGACGCCCCCGCCTTCGCCCGGGCCGCGCTTCCCTCCGAAGTCGGGGCGGCCGGGCCGACGTGGCACGGGACGGGACAGGAACAGCGCCGTGCCCCGCAGGAACAACGCCGTGCCCCGTACGAGTACGTCGCCCCGTCCACGCGCGCCGCACCCTCCGCCCGCGGCGGCGCACGGGGCCCGGCACGGCAGTCGGCCGGACGCCCCTCCTCGGAGCTGCCTCCCGCCCACGACGCCATGATCTGTGTCGCCCTGCCCGGGCTGGCGATCTCGACTGCCCAGGGACAGCTGAGCGGCCAGGGTCTGGAGGGCTTCTACCGTGCGGGCCGCCGCCTGCTCTCCCGCTGCCAGGTCCGGATCGCCGGGCGCGAACCGCTCGTCGTCCAAGCCCTGATGACGGCCGCGGACCGGGCCCGCTTCGTGGGCGTGCTGCGCGCCTCGCCGGGCACGGGACCCGACCCGGACGTGCTCGTGGAACGCGTGCGTGACGCGGACGGCACGGAACGGATCACCTTGCGCAGCGCCTCACTGCGCCCGCTGCGCCTTCCCGTGGAGGTGGCGCTCGGTACGGATCTGGCGGACCTGGGCCAGATCGCCCGGGGTCAGGCGGGCGCCGAGCGGCCGGCCAGCGTCCGTGGCTCAGGTCTGCGCTGGTCCCGCGGTGCCACGAGCGCGTCGGTCACCGCGGACCCGCCGCCCGCCGAAGCGCTGGCCTCCGCCGGCCTGCTGCGCTGGGAGTTCGAGCTGCCTCCGGGCGGCACGGCGAGCGTGGAACTGCGGGTACGGCAGGACGGTGCGGGGCCTCTGCGGGCCGTGGGCCGTACGGCGACCAGCCCTCTGGCAGCGGCGCGGGCCACGGGCGACACACCCGGGGCCGGGGAACTGATGCGCGCCGGCATCGACGACCTCCACGCGCTGCTGCTGCGCGATCCGATGCACCCGGCCGACCTGCACCTGGCGGCGGGTGCACCATGGCGATCCGGCCTGGCCCCGGCCGAGGCGCTCGTCGCCGCCCGGATGGCACTGCCCCTGGGGACCCGGCTGGCCGCGAGCACGCTGCGCACCCTGGCCCGCACCCAGCGCGTGGGGCGCGGCCCCGAGGCCGGCATGATTCCCGGGCCCCGGCGGGACGCGGGCCCGCACCTTCCACCGGGTTGCACGGGCACAGAGGCGACGCTGCTCTTCCCCGTGCTCCTGGCGGAAGCCCGTCGCTGGGGCCTGCCCGAGAAGGAGACGGAGGAGCTGCTGCCGCCGGCCGTGCGCTGCCTCGCCTGGCTGCGGACGGCCGTGGGCGAGGGGACGTACCTGTGCGATCCGCTGCCGGGGCGACCCGTGCGCTGTGAGATCCAGGCGCACGCCCACCGAGCGGCGGTGCTCGGAGCCGACCTGCTTGAGGCGTTCGACCGGCCGGGTGCCGCCGAGCTGCGGCAGTGGGCCCAGCACCTGCGGACGGCGTTCCGGAGCGGTTTCTGGGTCGAGGACCGCGGCGGCGGCAGACCCGCCGCGGGCAAGGCCGCTGACGGGCGGCTTCTGACACACCTCGACGCTTCCGCCGTCCATCTCCTGGACACCGGCCTGTCGGGTGGCGGCGAGCAGGCGCCCGGACTGCTCGACAAGGCGCAGACCGGGCAGCTCGCCCGGCTGCTGGGCGGGCCGGCGATGGACTCGGGCTGGGGGCTGCGGGGGCTCGCCGCCAGGGAGGCGGGCTACAGCCCTTTCGGTCACCGGGCAGGGGCGGTACGGGTGGCGGAGACCGCGGTCGCCGTCGCCGGGCTGGCCGCCGCAGGCCACGAGAAGGAGGCGGGCGCACTCCTGCGGGGCGTCCTGGCGGCGGCCGGCGCCTTCGGGCACCGGTTGCCCGAGATGTTCGCCGGAGAGCAGCGTGTGGACGGCAGCGCGCCCGTACCGCACCCGGCGGCATGCCGCCCCTCGGCCACCGCGGCCGCCGCGGCGGTCCTGTTGCTGACATCGCTCGCGGGCATCCGGCCCGACGCCCCCGCCCGATCGGTCACCCTGCGCCCGGTGCGCACCGCGCCGCTCGGGGAGATCGGCTTCACCGGGCTGCGGGTCGCCGGCGCGCCCTTCTCCGTGCGGGTCAGCAGACTCGGCCTCGCTCTGGTGGAGGAGGCGGCCGACGGCCTGCAACTGGGTGCCTGACCTCGTACGACACGGGGGCCGTGCCTGACGGCGGGGGTCGCGGGACCGCGCGTGGGAGTCCGCGGACCGGCCATCGCCGCGACCGACGAAGGGAGTGTTTATCGTCAGGAAGACGACTATGATCGCCGCATGCCCTACGACCCGTCAGCCTTCCCGCCCTTCGCCGTCACCGTGGACCTGGTCGTGCTGACCGTGCGCCGCCACTCCCTGTGCGCGCTGGCGGTGCGCAGGGGAGAGCCGCCGTTCCAGGGGCGGTGGGCGCTTCCCGGGGGCTTCGTGCGGGCGGACGAGGACCTGGCGCAGGCCGCGGCGCGCGAACTGGAGGAGGAAGCGGGCCTGTGCGCCCACGACCCCGCCGCGCCCGTCCAGGACAACGGGGCTCATCTCGAGCAGCTCGCGACCTACGGCGACCCCGGGCGTGATCCGAGGATGCGCGTCGTGAGCGTCGCCCATCTCGCCCTCGCGCCCGACCTGCCCGCACCCCGCGCCGGCGGCGACGCGGGAGACGCACGGTGGGCTCCCGTCGAGGAACTGCTGCAGCAGGGCGGATACGGACGCGACGGCGAGTCGGTGGCCCCGCTCGCCTTCGATCACGCTCGGATCCTGGCCGACGGAGTCGAGCGGGCCCGTTCCAAAATCGAGTACTCGTCGCTGGCGACCGCCTTCTGCCCGCCCGAATTCACCGTCGGTGAACTGCGCCGTGTCTACGAGGCGGTGTGGGGTGTGGCGCTCGACCCGCGTAATTTCCACCGCAAGGTGACGGGGACTCCGGGCTTTCTCGTGCCTACGGGCGGTACGACGACACGGCAGGGCGGCCGGCCGGCCCAGCTCTTCCGAGCCGGTGGCGCCACACTGCTCAACCCGCCCATGCTGCGACCGGAGGTCTGACTCCACGCCGCGCCGCGTGCGCTGCACGAGAGAGGCCGCCGTGCCTGCGGATCGGGGAACAACCCGGTGGACGGGAACAGCGGTGTGTGCCGCACGCGCGTCGCGAACCCAAGAAAAGGGACATAACGCGCTATCTTGCTGCGGGTGATCCAGGCCTTCGGACTGACCAGCGACTCCCGCAAGGGCCTTTCGCCCGCCGTCGACGACGTCTCCTTCGAAGCGCACGAGGGGTGCGTCACCGCGCTCCTGGGGACGGCGGGCGCGGGCAAGACGACGACGCTCAGACTCATGCTCGAACTCCAACAGGGCCGAGGCATCACCTACTTCAAGGGACGCCCCCTGCACCGCATCGCCCACCCGGCGCGCGAGGTCGGCGCCCTCCTGGGCGACGTCCCCGGTCACCCCTCCCGCACCGTCCGGGGCCACCTGCGCATGCTCTGCGCGGCAGCGGGACTTCCCTCCCACCGGTCCGACGAGGTCCTCGAAGCCGTAGGGCTCGTCAGTTTCCGGGAGGAGCGCCTGGGCACGCTGTCACGCGCCATGGACCGCAGACTGGGCCTGGCCTGCGTACTGCTGTCCGAGCCGCACACGCTCGTCCTCGACAGCCCCGCCGACGGGCTCTCCGCTCGGGAAGGCCGTTGGCTGCACGACATGCTGCGGGCCCACGCGACCCGGGGCGGCACGGTCCTGTTCGCCACGGACGACCCCAAGGAGGCCGCCCGCACGGCCGACCGCGTCGTCACGCTGGAGCGCGGCACCGTCGTGGCCGACCAGGAGGCCGGGGACTTCGCCCGCCATCGGCTGCGCCCGCGTGTCGCGGTCCGCAGCCCGCACGCAGCCCGCCTCGCGGCCCTGCTGGCCAAGGAGGCCCGCACCGCTCACCGCTCCGTCGAAGTCGTACGCGAGAACGGCAATCGTCTGTCCGTCTACGGCAGTACGTGTGCCGATGTCGGCGAGACCGCGTTCCGTCACGGCATCCTCGTCCACCAACTGGCCGACGAGGTCGGGGACATGGGCGCCGGAGCCGGGGTACGCGCCGAGGCCGGGGGGGAGGCGGAGCGGTCGGCCGCCGACCAGGCCGTGGCCAAGGAGCCGGGGGCCGCGGCGGCTCCGGCGTCGGCTTCCGCGACGGCGGACCGGCGCACGGCCCCCGGCCCAGCCGTCACCGGGCGCAGCGCGCACGAAGCGACCGGCGCGTCGACCGGAGGTGTGCGCGCCACTGCGGACGTCGGCAGGGTCTTCGTCACCGCCGGGCCGGGCGCCGGGCCCGGCGGCGCGGCCGGTGAGGAAACGGCTGCCGTGGTGCGCGAGGCCGGGCACCGGGACGGCATCGAGCGGGACGGATCCGAAGAAGAAGTCGTGTCCGCCGCGAGGACCGGAGCGGTGTCCGGCGCGGCAACGGCGGACGCGGCGGGCCCCCCCTTCACCGCCTCCACCCATTCCAGGCCCTCCGAGGCCGTCTCCGTCCCCGCGCGCACCGGCAGAGCGACGCTTGCCGCACCTGCCGGCGCCGCGCATCAGACGGCGCATGCCCGGCGTGCCGCGGCGGATGCCACCTCCGGTCACGGCACCCCAGGCGTCGGCCGCGAGGCCCCCGCCCCGGCGCTTTCCGACGCCGCCGGAGGCGCCCCAGGTGCCGTCGGCCGGTGCGACGCGACGCCCCCGGCCGTACGCGCCGACGCCGAGCCCCGCACCGGCCGCAGGAACGGTCCCCTCGTGTCCGAAGACGCCGGGAAGGAGCCCCGCCGTACGGAGGCCCGGGACCGCATCCCGACGGCCGGTGCGCGCTCTCCGTCCCGGCGAAGCCCGAGCTCCCGCCCGCAGGGAACGCATCCTGGCGGCCCGCGCCCGGCCGAAGAGGCGGAGCCGTCCCGCTCGCTGTCCCCCTCGGCGGCCGCGAGTTCCGCCGGCCGTGCCGCGACGGCCAGGTCGTCCGGCGGGGAGACCGCGCAGGCGCAGCCCTCGATCCCCACTCCGCACCCGGCGGTTACCGTCACGCCGGATCCCTCCTCGCCCCTTCCACCTCCCATCGCCGTCCGTCCGGGGACCGGCCCGCTCCGGCCCGTACGGTACGAACTGCGCCGCGCCCTGGGTATCGGCACCGGGTTCGTCGTCTGCGCCGCCGTCCTCGTCGTCTCGGCCCTGACGGCGCTCGTCGCGGGGCGCATCGGCCACACCCCGCAACCCCGGCTGCTGGCTGCATGGCCGCAGCAGTTCCCGCTGCCGCCGGCCGCCCTCGGTGCGGGGCTGATCGGCGCGCTCGCCTTCGGCGACGAGTTCCGCCACCCCGCGCTGGCGGCAGACCGCGGCACCGTCCCCCGCCGCCTCGGGCTGCTCGCCGCGAAGCTCCTCGTCACCACCGCCACCGCGCTGCTGCTGGCCTTCCTCACGGTCGGCTGCGACGCCGAGGTGCTCTACGTCGTATACGGACGGGAACTCACCCAGGTTCCCGGCGACTGGCTCTCGCCGGCCGTGAGTTGGACCGGCCTCGTGATCGGGTGCGGCTGGGCCGGGGTGCTGGCCGCGGGGCTCTTCCGGTCCACCGCCGCCGGACTCGCCGCGGTGGTCGCCGTACCCGTCGTCGTCTCACCCCTGGTGCACCAGGCGCTGGGAGGGGCGGCCTGGGACGCGGCAGGCCTTCCCGCACGGCTGCGCGAAGCGTTCCTGTTGCCCTGGCCCTTCGGAGGAGATCGCTATCTGTCGGCCGCGGCCCGTGTGATCGCTCAACCTGTCGGCGGCGCACTCACGTTGTCGCTGGTCACACTGTTGGGCGGGTACCTGCTGACGACCCTGCGCAGCAGAGCCCGATGAGCACCGTCCGTACTCTTTCGATCGCACATCGTGCGCAACTCCCCGCGGAAAGCACATTTATTTCCGATAAGGCGTCAATTGCGACGGAGTGAGCGATCACCCTTTCGTGTGCTTTTCACCAAAGACCTCAAGGGAGTTGGAGGCAACGCCGACAAAGGATCCGTGAGTACCCTTGCGCACACCATGATGACCGCCGCCCGCTCCTCAGACTCCGGTCTTGCCGGCCCGGGCGAACTCGACCGCTACCCCTACGCCGAGGCGCCCGTCCCCGACCGCGTCGGAAGCCACGTCTGGGAGGGCGCGGAACCCGAGCTGGGACGCGTCGGCCGACGCGCCGCGGGCAGCCGCGGTCGCGGCCTGCACGGCCAACTCGTCCAGCAGCTCGGACAGATGATCGTCTCCGGGGACCTGGGTGCCGACCGTCCGCTGGTGCCCGAGGAGATCGGCCAGCGCTTCGAGGTCTCCCGCACCGTCGTCCGTGAGTCGCTCCGTGTCCTGGAGGCCAAGGGCCTGGTCAGCGCCCGGCCGAACGTCGGCACGCGCGTGCGCCCGGTCAGCGACTGGAATCTCCTTGATCCCGACATCATCGAGTGGCGGGCCTTCGGGCCGCAGCGTGACGACCAGCGCCGGGAGCTGAGCGAGCTGCGCTGGACCATCGAGCCGCTCGCCGCGCGGCTCGCGGCGGGACACGGGCGCGAGGACGTCCAGCAGCGCCTGTCCGACATGGTGGAGATCATGGGGCACGCCCTGGCCCAGGGTGACGCCCTGACCTTCTCCCGCGCGGACACGGAGTTCCACTCGCTGCTCATCCAGGTCGCGGGCAACCGGATGATGGAGCACCTGTCGGGGATCGTCTCGGCGGCCCTTCAGGTGTCGGGTGGCCCTGTCACGGGCTGCGAGCGCCCCAATGAGGCCTCTGTGGCCCAGCACGCCCGCATCGTCGACGCCCTCGCGGCCGGCGACGGCGCGGTGGCGGAGGCGGCCATGCGCCAGCTGCTCACGGTCCACCCCGAGATCGAGCGTGTGGTTCCCGCGCCGCGCGAGCACTGAGCCGCGCGCGCCGTTCCGGGTGCGGGCGGCCGGCCCGAGTCCTGCCGCCCTCCCGCGGGCCCGGCCGCCGCGCGGCCCCCTCGCCCCGCCGCCCCTCCCGTGGCCCCGGCCGGTGTGCGGCTTCTCGACGGACCCCGCCGGATCCTCCGCGCGCTCGGTGGGGTCCGGTTCGTGTGACGGGTGAGTCCGGCTTCAGGCGGGCGGGCTTCGAGAGAGGGCCGGCTGGTCAGACGCTGAGGCTCCCGTCTGTTCACGTCTGGCCGCTTTTGAACGCTTACGGGGTGTGACTCGGGCCACGCGGATTGGGCGTAACGCTCGTGGAGACAACGCGATGACCTAAGAGGTGACAGCCGCGGAGGGAATACGGACGCCGTTCATGGCGCTGTGCATCTTCCCGGCCCCCCGCCCGCGCCGTCGGCCCCATCCCCAGGCCGGTGGTCGGCTCCTGTCCACTCGTGGACGGGGCCGGAAGCCGTTTTCCAACGTTCCGAGAGGTTGTTCGTGTCGGCCAGCACATCCCGTACGCTCCCGCCGGAGATCGCCGAGTCCGTCTCTGTCATGGCGCTCATTGAGCGGGGAAAGGCTGAGGGGCAGATCGCCGGCGACGATGTGCGTCGGGCCTTCGAAGCTGACCAGATCCCGGCCACTCAGTGGAAGAACGTACTGCGCAGCCTCAACCAGATCCTCGAGGAAGAGGGTGTGACGCTGATGGTCAGTGCCGCGGAGCCCAACAAGCGCACCCGAAAGAGCGTCGCAGCGAAGAGCCCGGCCAAGCGCACCGCCACCAAGACGGTCGCGGCGAAGACGGTGACCACCAGGAAGGCCACCGCCACCGCCACTCCGGCGGCGACCCCTGCCGCCGACACGCCGGTCGAGGACGACGCTCCCGAGAAGAAGGCCGCCGCCAAGAAGGCGACCGCCGCCGCGAAGAAGACGGCGGCCAAGAAGACGACCGCCGCCGCGAAGAAGACGGCGGCCAAGAAGACCTCCGCCAAGAAGGACGACGCCGAGCTCCTCGAGGACGAGGTGCTCGAGGACCCGAAGGGCGCCGAGGAGCCGGAGGGCACGGAGAGCGCCGGTTTCGTGCTCTCCGACGAGGACGAGGACGACGCCCCCGCCCAGCAGGTCGCCGCGGCCGGCGCCACCGCCGACCCGGTCAAGGACTACCTCAAGCAGATCGGCAAGGTCCCCCTGCTCAACGCCGAGCAGGAGGTCGAACTGGCCAAGCGCATCGAGGCGGGTCTCTTCGCCGAGGACAAGCTGGCCAACTCCGACAAGCTGGCGCCGAAGCTCAAGCGTGAGCTGGAGATCATCGCCGAGGACGGCCGCCGGGCCAAGAACCACCTCCTGGAGGCCAACCTCCGTCTGGTGGTCTCCCTGGCCAAGCGCTACACCGGCCGCGGCATGCTCTTCCTGGACCTCATCCAGGAAGGCAACCTCGGTCTGATCCGCGCGGTCGAGAAGTTCGACTACACCAAGGGCTACAAGTTCTCCACGTACGCCACCTGGTGGATCCGTCAGGCGATCACCCGCGCGATGGCCGACCAGGCCCGCACCATCCGTATCCCGGTGCACATGGTCGAGGTCATCAACAAGCTCGCGCGTGTACAGCGCCAGATGCTCCAGGACCTGGGCCGTGAGCCCACCCCGGAGGAGCTGGCCAAGGAACTCGACATGACCCCGGAGAAGGTCATCGAGGTCCAGAAGTACGGCCGCGAGCCCATCTCCCTGCACACCCCGCTCGGCGAGGACGGCGACAGCGAGTTCGGTGACCTCATCGAGGACTCCGAGGCCGTGGTGCCGGCCGACGCGGTCAGCTTCACGCTCCTGCAGGAGCAACTGCACTCGGTGCTCGACACCCTGTCCGAGCGTGAGGCGGGCGTCGTCTCCATGCGCTTCGGTCTCACCGACGGTCAGCCCAAGACCCTCGACGAGATCGGCAAGGTCTACGGCGTCACGCGTGAGCGGATCCGCCAGATCGAGTCCAAGACCATGTCGAAGCTGCGGCACCCGTCGCGTTCGCAGGTGCTGCGCGACTACCTCGACTAGGCACGGCCGTACGACGTAGAAGGCCCGGCTCCCCTCTGGGGACGCCGGGCTTTCGCGCTGCGGCGCGCCGCACTCTGCCCGACCCTGGGTGTCCGACGATCACCCCAGAGTGAGGAGTGCGCATGCGAGGCCGTACTGCCCGGGCACTGGCCGGGCCGCTGGTCCTGGCGGCCGTAGGGGCCGCGATACCGCTGGTGAACGCGGCCCCCGCGGCCGCCGACGGTGTGGTCATCGGGGGTTTCCCCGTCGACGTGTCGCAGAGCCCGTGGACCGTGGCTCTGGCCAGCCGTGACCGGTTCGGAGGTACACGCGCGGGGCAGTTCTGCGGGGCTGTGGCCGTCGCCCGCACCACCGTGCTGACCGCCGCCCACTGTCTGGCCGGCGAGGTGGTCGGCGCGCCACCGACACGGGACCTGAAAATCATCGAAGGGCGCACGGATCTGCTCTCCGGGCAGGGCAATGAGATCCGCGTACGCGCCACCTGGGTCAATCCGCGCTATGACGCCGCGACCAACGCGGGCGACTTCGCGGTGCTCAGCCTGGCCGAGCCGCTGCCCCAGCACGCGGTCATCCCGATGGCGGGCGCGGGCGACCCTGCGTATGCGCCGGGGACGCGCGCTCTCGTCTACGGCTGGGGAGACACGACCGGAGGTGCCGCCTACCCGCACAGCCTGCACGCCGCGCGGGTGCATGTGCTGCCCGACGCCCAGTGCGAGCGGGCGTATCCGGGCGGTGCCGAGGGCACGTACGCGTCGGAGACGATGCTGTGCGCGGGCGAGAACGCGGGCGGCCGGGACGCCTGCCAGGGGGACAGTGGCGGCCCGCTGGTGGCCAAGGGGCGCCTCATCGGGCTGGTGTCGTGGGGGAACGGCTGCGGCAGGGCGGGGAACCCCGGCGTCTACACGCGCGTGTCCGCCGTGCTGCGGGCGCTGCGGCAGGCCGGTGGGGCGAAGACACTGCCCGATACGGCGGACGGGCAGGGCTGACCGGGTTCGGGGCACGCCGACGGGGGGGCCCGGCCGGCATGGGCGGGGGGGCCGCCCGGGCCCCGCCCGGGGCCGGGCGCCCGGGGGGGGGGGGGCGGGGCGCCGGTTTT
>NZ_JBHJUW010000126.1:0-26335 GCF_042268205.1 Streptomyces sp. NPDC056160 | reverse complement strand
GCGGCGTGCGGGTGGGGGGGGCGGGCCCCGTTGGTTAGACGGGGACGGGCCCTTCTGTGTGCACTTCCCTTCTCTGTCCGCTCGCTTCCCTTCTCCTTTTTCACTTCTCTGTTCGCCTTCGTCCGGACGTGCATCCGGAGTGTCGCGTTATGAACATTTCGTCCCTATAGCTGAGGATGTGCGCGCAGTCATCGTGTCGCATCCATTCGGCGGTGTCCGGCGGTGTCCGGCGGTGCACGACGGAGAGGGGTTCAGGATGGGCAGCGCGGCGTCATCGGTCTCGCTCCACGGTTTTGCGGTCGCACCACGGGGGCGCGGTTACCGCCCCGAGCAGGTGAACGCCTACGCGGACGCTCTCTTCGGCGACCGGGACGCCGCCTGGGAGCGGGCGGCGCGGCTGACCGTCCTGGCCAAGGACATGGAGGCCGAGCTGGCGGCCCTGCGGGAGACCGTCGCCGGCCTCGGTGAGCAGACCTACGAGTCCCTGGGGCAGGGCGCCCGGCGGCTGCTCGAACAGGGGCAGCAGGAGGCGCGCGCGGTGCGGGAGCGGGCGCGGCGCGAGGCGCACGAGACGGTGGAGTCGGCGCGCGCGTACGCGGACGGACTGCTCCGGGACGCGCGGGCGTACGCCGATGCCGTACGCGGTGAGGCGGACGAACGGGCTCGGCAGCGGCTCCTCGCGGCGCGGGCCGAGGCCGACGCGCTGCGGATCGCGGTCCGCCGTGACGTGAAGGCGCGTCGCGGCGAAGCGCTGGCCGCGCTGCGGGAGGTGCGGCGGCGCACCACCGGGATGCTCACCGAGCAGTCCCGCGAGCACTGCGCCCGGCTGGCCGAGGCGGAGCGGGAGGGGAGCGCGCGCCTGGCCGCGCTGGAGGCGGACCACGCCCGGCGGCTGTCGGCCGCCGAGGCGGCGCTGGCCGCGGCGGAGCAGGCGTTCGCTCAGGCCCGGGAGGCGGCGCGCCGGGCGCCGGAGGAGGCGCGGGCGCACGCCGCGGAGGTGCTGGACGAGGCGCGGCTGCGGGCGGAGCGGATCGCCCGGGAGACGGAGGAGGTGCTGCGCGAGCACGGGGAACTCTGGGACGACGTACGGGCGCAGATGGACACCGTGCAGAGCGACATCACCGCACTGACGGGGCGTGCGCGGGCGGAGTAGGCCGCGGCCCGCCGCCGCAGACGTCACACCGGCCCGCCGAGTCTCCACCCCCCGTCCTTGCCCCTCACGCGGCGGGAGGGTGGAGACTCGGCGGGCCGGTGGGTGGAGACAACCCTGAGACGGACTCCGCCTGCCGGGGGAGAGCCCCTAGGGGGAGGTCCGTACTTCGGGTCGGGGAGGGTTCGTACCGGCGGAGGACGAGACGGCCGGGCGCCGTCCTTAATCTGGCTTTACGCCGCTGGGGGGCGGCGGACCGCACCGACGGGGGTGGGGTTTTCCCCAGCGGAAGACTGCGCTGAGCACCAGCGCGCCGGGGGGCATGCGCACAGCAGACTCGTCGTCGTGACCGGCGCACGTCCCGCACACCACGCGGGGCGGCCGGCCCCGCACCCTGCTCACGGCCCATCGCCGCGCACCGCCCTGCTCGAAGCAAGACCGACATAGGAGACTTACCGTGACAACGGCTGTGACCATTCCCAGGCACGGGGGTACTGGAAGGCCCACGGCCGTCGCCGCACGGGCGCGGCAGGTCGTGAAGGCGTACGGGTCCGGGGAGACCCGGGTCGTCGCCCTCGACCACGTCGACGTGGACATCGCCCGCGGCCAGTTCACCGCGATCATGGGCCCCTCGGGGTCCGGCAAGTCCACGTTGATGCACTGCCTCGCCGGACTCGACACCGTGACGGGCGGTCAGATCTACCTCGACGAGACCGAGATAACCGGCCTGAAGGACAAGAAGCTCACGCAGCTGCGCCGGGACCGGATCGGCTTCATCTTCCAGGCGTTCAACCTGCTGCCGACGCTGAGCGCGATCGAGAACATCACCTTGCCGATGGACATCGCCGGCCGCAAGCCGGACCGGGCCTGGCTGGAGCGGGTGGTGGAGACGGTGGGTCTGGCCGGCCGGCTCAAGCACCGGCCCAACCAGCTCTCCGGCGGTCAGCAGCAGCGGGTCGCCGTGGCCCGCGCCCTGGCGGCGCGCCCCGAGATCATCTTCGGTGACGAGCCGACCGGGAACCTGGACTCCCGGGCGGGCGCCGAGGTGCTGGGCTTCCTGCGCCGGTCCGTCGACGAGCTGGGCCAGACGATCGTGATGGTCACGCACGACCCGGTGGCCGCCTCCTACGCCGACCGGGTGCTGTACCTCGCCGACGGCCGGATCGTCGACGAGATGTACCAGCCGACGGCCGAGCAGGTCCTGGACCGCATGAAGGACTTCGACGCCCGGGGGCGTACGTCATGACCGTCCTGAGGACCTCCCTGCGCAATTTCTTCGCGCACAAGGGGCGCATGGCGCTCTCCGCGGTCGCCGTGCTGCTGTCGGTGGCGTTCGTCTGCGGGACGCTGGTGTTCACCGACACCATGAACACGACGTTCGACAAGCTGTTCGCGGTGACGGCGACCGACGTGACCGTCCTGCCGAAGACCGCCAAGGGCGACGAGAGCCCGCAAAGCGGGGTGCCCGAGACGCTGCCGGCCGCCACGCTGGACCGGGTCCGGCACGCCGAGGGCGCCAAGATGGTCGAGGGCGGGGTCAGTTCGTCGAACGTGACCGTCGTCGACAGCCACAACAAGAACATGGGCTCCTCGAACGGCGGTCCGACGATCGCGGGCAACTGGTCCGTCGTCAGCCAGAAGTCGATGGAGATCACCTCCGGGCACGCCCCGCACGGGCCGGGCGAGATGATGGTGGACGCCGACACCGCCGACAAGCACGACCTGAAGCTCGGCGACGAGCTGCGCACCATCGCGCAGACCGGTGACCTCAGGGCGCGGATCGTCGGCATCGCCACCTTCAAGGTGACCAACCCGGGCGCCGCCGTCGTCTACTTCGACACCGCCACCGCCCAGCGCGGACTGCTCGGCACGACCGGCCGGTTCACCGACATCTCGGTCACCGCGGCCTCCGGTGTCTCGGACGAGCAGCTCAAGCAGAACGTGGCGCGGACGCTGGGCACCGCCGGGACCGGGGCGGCCGCGTACAAGATCCAGACCGCCAAGGAGAACGCCGACGAGAACCGCAAGAGCCTCGGCTCGTTCATGGACGTCATCAAGTACGCCATGCTCGGCTTCGCCGGGATCGCCTTCCTGGTCGGCATCTTCCTGATCATCAACACGTTCAGCATGCTGGTCGCCCAGCGCACCCGGGAGATCGGCCTGATGCGGGCGATCGGCTCCTCCCGCAAGCAGGTCAACCGTTCGGTGCTCGTCGAGGCGCTGCTGCTCGGCTTCGTCGGCTCGGTCCTCGGGGTCGGCGCGGGCGTCGGTATCGCGATCGGGCTGATGAAGCTGATGGGCGCGGCGGGCATGGAGCTGTCCACCGACGACCTGACGATCAAGGCGACCACCCCGGTGGCCGGTCTGGTCCTCGGCATCGTCGTCACCGTCCTGGCCGCCTACCTCCCGGCCCGCCGCGCCGGCAAGGTCTCCCCGATGGCCGCGCTGCGCGACGCCGGTACGCCGGCCGACGGCAGGGCGGGCTGGGTGCGCGCCGTGATCGGGCTGGTCCTCACCGGCGCCGGTGCGGCCTCCCTGTACGCGGCGGCCACCGCGGACAAGGCGAGCGACGGCTCGGCGGTCCTCGGCCTCGGGGTGGTCCTGACCCTGATCGGGTTCGTCGTCATCGGTCCGCTGCTGGCGGCCGGGGTGGTCCGGGTGATGAGCGTGGTGCTGCTGCGGGCCTTCGGCCCGGTGGGCCGCATGGCCGAGCGCAACGCGCTGCGCAACCCGCGCCGCACCGGCGCCACCGGCGCGGCCCTGATGATCGGTCTCGCGCTGGTCGCCTGCCTGTCGGTCGTCGGCTCCTCGATGGTGGCCTCGGCCACCGACCAGCTGGACAAGTCGGTCGGCGCGGACTTCATCGTCGAGGGCAACCAGCGCATCGTCCCGCAGGCCGAGCAGGCCATGCGGCAGACGCCGGGGCTGGACCACGTCACCCGCTACAAGGCGCTCGACGTGACTCTGACCTCGCCGGACGGCAAGCGCGTCGACGACAACGTCACCGCCGCCGACCCCTCCTACGCCGACGACGTGCGTCGCACGGTCACCGAGGGCACCCTGAAGAACGCCTACGGCCCCGACGCCATGTCGGTCGGCTCGGACTACGCCAAGGCGCACGGCGTCCACGTCGGCGACACGCTCACCGTCGCCTTCAAGGGCGGGCGGACGGCACGGCTCAAGGTCGCCGCCGTCACCAGCGACGACACCGCCCTCGACAAGGGCGCCCGCTACCTGTCCATCACCACCATGGAGAAGTACGTCCCCAAGGACCGGGTCCCCGCGAACGTGATCATGTTCGCCAAGGCCAAGGACGGCCAGGAGAAGGAGGCGTACGCGGCGCTGAAGAAGTCCCTGGCGCAGTACCCGCAGTACCAGGTGCGTGACCAGACCGACTACAAGCAGGAGCTCAAGGACCAGATCGGCCAGCTCCTGAACATGGTCTACGGCCTGCTCGCCCTCGCGATCATCGTCGCGGTGCTCGGTGTGGTGAACACCCTGGCCCTCTCGGTGGTCGAGCGGACCCGGGAGATCGGCCTGATGCGGGCGATCGGACTGTCCCGCCGGCAGCTGCGGCGCATGATCCGCATGGAGTCCGTGGTGATCGCCCTGTTCGGCGCGCTGCTCGGCCTCGGCCTGGGCATGGGCTGGGGCGCCACCGCGCAGAAGCTGCTCGCCCTGGAGGGCCTGGGCGTCCTGGACATCCCCTGGCCGACGATCACCGGCGTCTTCGTCGGCTCGGCCTTCGTGGGCCTGTTCGCCGCGCTGATCCCGGCCTTCCGGGCCGGCCGGATGAACGTACTCAACGCGATCGCGACCGACTAGCGGCCGCGACAGGACCCCTCGTGCACGGGGGTCACGGGGAAAGCCGCCCGGGGGGCGGGAAGCCATGGGGGCTTCCCGCCCCCCGGGTGCGTACGTCGAGCCCGTCCGGCGTGTGAGGACGAGGCCGTCCAGGCCGAAGCGGGGTTCTGGGGGCGGCAGCCCCCAGGGACGGGGCGGGGCGGGGCGGGCGGGAAGGGCGGCGGGGGAGAGAACCCCGAGGCCCCCCACCCGCACCGGACACCCGTTCGACGCCACCACGTTATCCACAGCCCCACCACCCCCGCACCGGTCGTCGTACGCTGAAGGAACCCCCGGCCCGCACCCAGAGCCGGGCCCTTCGCGTTGCCCACCTCCGGACGGAAAGCCCCTCCATGAGCCTGCACGGTCTGCTCGACGCCGTCGTCAAGGACCCCGCCCTCGCGGAAGCGATCACCGCGGCCACGGACGGCAATCGGACGCACGTCGACCTCGTCGGCCCGCCCGCCGCCCGCCCCTTCGCGATCGCCGCCCTGGCCCGCGAGAGCGCCCGCCCGGTGCTCGCGGTGACGGCGACCGGCCGCGAGGCCGAGGACCTGGCGGCCGCCCTGCGCTCGCTGCTGCCGCAGCAGGGCGTCGTGGAGTACCCCTCCTGGGAGACGCTGCCGCACGAGCGGCTCAGCCCGCGCAGCGACACGGTGGGCCGCCGCCTCGCCGTGCTGCGCCGCCTGGCGCACCCGCGACCCGACGACCCCGAGACCGGCCCGGTCTCCGTCGTCGTCGCACCCATCCGCTCGGTGCTCCAGCCGCAGGTCAAGGGGCTGGGCGATCTGGAACCCGTGTCCTTGCGCACCGGGCAGACCGCCGACCTGAACGACATCGTCCAGGCCCTGGCGGCCGCCGCCTACGCGCGCGTGGAGCTGGTGGAGAAGCGCGGCGAGTTCGCCGTGCGCGGCGGCATCCTCGACGTGTTCCCGCCCACCGAGGAACACCCCCTGCGCATCGAGTTCTGGGGCGACGACGTAGAGGAGATCCGCTACTTCAAGGTGGCCGACCAGCGCTCCCTGGAGGTCGCCGAGCACGGCCTGTGGGCCGCGCCCTGCCGCGAGCTGCTGCTCACCGAGGACGTCCGCACGCGTGCGCGTGCCCTGGCCGAGCGCCACCCGGAGCTGGGCGAACTGCTCGGCAAGATCGCCGAGGGCATCGCGGTGGAGGGCATGGAGTCCCTGGCGCCGGTCCTCGTCGACGACATGGAGCTGCTGCTCGACGTGCTGCCCAAGGGCGCGATGGCCGTGGTGTGCGACCCGGAGCGGGTGCGCACGCGCGCGGCGGACCTGGTGGCCACCTCGCAGGAGTTCCTCCAGGCGTCCTGGGCCGCCACGGCCGGCGGAGGCGATGCGCCGATCGACGTCGGCGCGGCCTCCCTGTGGTCGATCGCGGACGTCCGGGAGAGGGCGCGTGAGCTGGACATGATGTGGTGGTCGGTGTCGCCGTTCGCCGCCGACGAGGCGGCCGAGGACACCGACACGCTGAAGCTGGGCATGCACGCCCCGGAGACGTATCGCGGCGACACCGCCAAGGCACTCGCCGACACCAAGGGCTGGCTCGCCGACGGCTGGCGCACGGTCTACGTCACCGAGGGCCACGGCCCGGCCGCCCGCACGGTCGAGGTGCTGGGCGGCGAGGGCATCGCGGCCCGCCTGGACGCGGACCTCGGCGAGGTGTCCCCGTCCGTGGTGCACGTGGCGTGCGGCTGCATCGACAACGGCTTCGTCGACGCGGCCATGAAGCTGGCGGTGCTCACCGAGACCGACCTGTCCGGCCAGCGCACCGCGAGCCGGGACGGCGTCCGCATGCCGGCCCGCCGCCGCAAGACCATCGACCCGCTCACTCTGGAGGCGGGCGACTACATCGTCCACGAGCAGCACGGCGTGGGCCGCTACATCGAGATGGTGCAGCGCACCGTGCAGGGCGCGACCCGCGAGTACCTGGTGGTGGAGTACGCCCCCGCCAAGCGCGGCCAGCCCGGCGACCGCCTCTACATCCCCACCGACCAGCTGGAGCAGATCACCAAGTACGTCGGCGGCGAGGCGCCCACCCTGCACCGCCTCGGCGGCGCCGACTGGACCAAGACCAAGGCGCGCGCGAAGAAGGCGGTCAAGGAGATCGCCGCCGACCTGATCAGGCTGTACTCGGCCCGGATGGCGGCCCCCGGGCACTCCTTCGGCGCCGACACGCCCTGGCAGCGCGAGCTGGAGGACGCCTTCCCGTACGCGGAGACGCCCGACCAGCTGACCACGATCGCCGAGGTCAAGGAGGACATGGAGAAGACGGTCCCGATGGACCGCCTGATCTGCGGCGACGTGGGCTACGGCAAGACGGAGATCGCGGTCCGTGCCGCCTTCAAGGCCGTCCAGGACGGCAAGCAGGTCGCGGTCCTGGTCCCGACCACGCTGCTGGTGCAGCAGCACTTCGGGACGTTCTCCGAGCGCTACGGGCAGTTCCCGGTGAACGTGAAGGCGCTCTCCCGCTTCCAGACCGACACCGAGGCGAAGGCGGTCCTCGAAGGCCTGCGCGAGGGCGCGGTGGACGTCGTCATCGGCACCCACCGGCTGTTCTCCTCCGAGACGAAGTTCAAGGACCTCGGTCTCGTCATCGTCGACGAGGAGCAGCGCTTCGGCGTCGAGCACAAGGAGCAGCTGAAGAAGCTGCGCGCCAACGTGGACGTGCTGACGATGTCCGCGACCCCGATCCCGCGCACCCTGGAAATGGCCGTGACGGGCATCCGCGAGATGTCCACGATCACCACCCCGCCCGAGGAGCGCCACCCGGTGCTCACCTTCGTCGGACCGTACGAGGAGAAGCAGATCGGCGCGGCCGTCCGCCGTGAGCTGCTGCGCGAGGGCCAGGTCTTCTACATCCACAACCGGGTGGAGTCCATCGACCGGGCGGCGGCCCGGCTGCGCGAGATCGTGCCCGAGGCGCGCATCGCCACCGCCCACGGCCAGATGTCGGAACAGGCGCTGGAGCAGGTCGTCGTGGACTTCTGGGAGAAGAAGTTCGACGTGCTGGTCTCCACGACGATCGTCGAGTCCGGCATCGACATCTCCAACGCCAACACCCTCATCGTCGAGCGCGGCGACAACTTCGGTCTCTCCCAGCTGCACCAGCTGCGCGGCCGGGTCGGCCGTGGCCGCGAGCGCGGTTACGCCTACTTCCTCTACCCGCCGGAGAAGCCGCTCACGGAGACCGCCCACGAGCGCCTGGCCACGATCGCCCAGCACACCGAGATGGGCGCGGGCATGTACGTGGCGATGAAGGACCTGGAGATCCGCGGCGCCGGAAACCTGCTGGGCGGCGAGCAGTCCGGCCACATCGCCGGCGTCGGTTTCGACCTGTACGTCCGCATGGTCGGCGAGGCGGTCGCGGACTACCGGCGCCAGCTGGAGACCGGCGGGATCGAGGAGGAGCCGCCGCTGGAGGTCAAGATCGAGCTGCCGGTCGACGCGCACGTCCCGCACGACTACGCGCCCGGTGAGCGCCTGCGCCTCCAGGCCTACCGCTCCATCGCCTCCGCCAACAGCGAGGAGGACGTCAAGGCCGTCCGCGAGGAACTGACCGACCGCTACGGCAAGTTGCCCGAGCCGGTGGAGAACCTGCTGCTGGTGGCCGGGCTGCGCATGCTCGCCCGCGCCTGCGGCGTCGGCGAGATCGTGCTCCAGGGCAACAACATCCGCTTCGCCCCGGTGGAGCTGCGCGAGTCCCAGGAGCTGCGCCTCAAGCGGCTCTACCCGGGCTCGGTGCTCAAGCCGGCCGCCCACCAGGTGCTCGTGCCCCGCCCCAAGACCGCGAAGGTCGGCGGCAAGCCGCTGGTCGGCCGCGAACTGCTGGGCTGGGTGGGCGAGTTCCTGGCCTCGGTGCTCGGGTCGTAACACTCGTTACGCCCTTTTCGCTCCTTTTGCCTCTGTGCGCCCCAACTGGGGCGCGCAACTTACTGGTTACCGTGGGCACAGGTAAGTCAGGCCCGCACGCACCAGGGGCGGGTCACGCAAGGCAAGGCAAGGGGAGGGCTCATGGGCGTAGAGGTGTGTCGGGTTGCTGGGGAGCGGGTGGGCGGCCGTGCGGTGGGGCGTCCGCTCGTGCGCGGTGGCCTGGCGGCGTGCGCCGCCGTGGCCCTCACCCTCGTAGCCGGGTGCAAGAGCGACGACGTCCACAGCGCCGGTCCCGCCACGCGCAGCGGCGCCCCGGGCCCGTCCTCCGACGGGCACTCCGTCAGCCCGCTGGCCAACCCGGACGGGACGAAGCCGGGCCTGGCGCCGCTGACCGGTGAGTCGGACCGGGCCGCGGCCCGCAAGCTCATAGGCACGGTGGCGACGAAGGGCCGCGGCCCCAAGACGGGGTACAAGCGGGACCAGTTCGGCTACGCCTGGATGGACTCCGTGAACGGCGTGCCGTTCGCGCACAACGGCTGCGACACCCGCGACGACGTACTGAAGCGCGACGGGCAGGACGTCAGCTTCCGCAAGGGATCGAACTGCGTGCTCGTGGCGCTGACCCTGCACGACCCCTACACCGGCAAGACGATCCAGTGGACGAAGGCGCACGCGGCCACCGTCCAGATCGACCATGTGATGCCGCTGTCCTACGACTGGCAGATGGGCGCCGCGCACTGGCCCAAGGAGAAGCGCGAGCAGATCGCCAACGACCCCCTGAACCTGCTCCCGGTCGACGGCCCCGCCAACTCCTCCAAGAGCGACTCCGGCCCGGCGACCTGGCTGCCGCCGAACAAGGGCATCCGGTGCGCGTACAGCGTGCGGTTCGCCCAGGTCTCGCTCAAGTACGAGCTGCCGGTGACGACGGCGGACAAGCAGGCGATGCTGAGGCAGTGCGGCGGCTGAGCCGACCGCCGGCCCGGTTCAGCGCGCCTGGCGCTTGAGGGCGTCGAGGAAGGTGCTGAAGGCGGGGGCCGGGAAGGTGAGGGTGGCGCGGGCGGGGGCTTTCGAGTCGCGGACGGCTGTGTGGGTGGGGGAGGTCGCGATCTCCACGCACTCGTTGCCGTCTCCCTCGCCGGAGTACGACGACTTCCGCCAGTCATAGGGAAGGATCATGGGTGCCTCACAGCTCTTTTGTAAGCCGGTGGATGAAGTCTCGTGACCGGTCGGGCTCCAGTGATACCGCCTCCACTTTACGGAACCGTGTTCGGTAGATGTTGAGCTGAGCAGCGGAGTCGATGAACACCGATCCGTGGGGCGCATCGCGGACGACAGTGTCCAACTGAGGCAAGGGGCCACCCACGTACGTCATCGTGCTCGATGCGCTGGCGAAACCGTCCAGGTCGAACGGGATGACGCGTACGGTGATGTGGTCGGCGTCCGAAAGCTTGAGGAGCCGAGTGAGCTGAGCCCTTGAGGTGGAATGGTCGCCGACCCTGATACGCAGCGCCGCCTCATGGATCACCGCCTCGTACTCGGCGGTGAACTCCTGGCGCGCTTTCCTGTGCTGGATGCGCAACTCCAGTTCTTCGGCAGTCAGTTCCGGCAGTCTGGACGAGAAGACCGCACGTGCGTAGTCCTCCGTCTGCAGGAGGCCAGGCACGTAGAGGATCGCCACGTGGCGAAGGAACCGGGCGTGGTGCTCCAGCTCCGACAGGTCCAGGAACGACGTGGGCAGCAGTCCCCGGTACTCCTCCCACCAGCCGCGTGTCCGATCCGTGGCCATCGCCACCAGCGCATCGATGAACTCGGTGTCCGTGCAGGCGTAATGGGACGCCATACGTCGGATCCGCTGCTCGCTCACGCCCGCGAGCGCGGACTCGATGTTGGTGATCTGGGCGGGGCTCACCCCCAGCAGCGCCGCCGCTTGGCGGGCGTTGAGGCCGGCCGCCTCTCGGAGTCTGCGCAGCTCAGACGCCAGGCGCATCTGGCGTGCCGTTGGTTGGCGCCTCAAGGCCATTCGCTGCTCCTTGGTTCCCAACGCGCATAGCAGCGCGACCCGTTAGGGGTCACTTTACGCGAGCCGCTTGCAAGACATGTAGATACATACCTACTGTCGGTGAAGCGACGCACACCCTGCGAAACGCCGGGGTCACCGGAAGCGCACCGCTCCGTCCTGTCATGACGGCTGCGGCAATGCCACCGCCCGGACACCGCAGCGGAATCCAGGAACCTCACCCCTCACTCGACGGACGGAGTCCCGCCATGCCCGAGAACAGCCAAGCCCCCACCGATCCCTGGGAGTACTGCCTCTACCTCCCCAACGACCTCCGCGCCGTCACCGTCAGCCGCCGCACCCTCCGCCTCATCCTGACCATGCACGGCCTGATCCGGCTGGTCGACGTGGCCGAGCTGCTCGCGACCGAGCTGGTCTCCAACGCCGTACGGCACACCAAGGGGCCCGCCGCCCTGCGGGTGCGCTGGGCGGCGGGCGTGCTGCGGATCGGGGCCTGGGACGCGGACCCCGCGCCGCCGGAGCCGCCGGTGCCGTTGGAGGAGGTCGCCGAGTCGGAGGAAGGGCGCGGGCCGGCGCTGGTCAGGGCCTGCGCGGACCTGTGGGGGTGGCAGCCGCTGGCCAGGGAGGGCAACCGCGGCAAGGTCGTCTGGTGCGAACTGAACGCGGCCTAACGACCGTACGGATACCCGTACGGCCCCGGCGCCGCCGCCCGCGCGGGCCCGTACGCGGGCGGAGCCCCCTGCGGCGACCGCTTGTCGAACAGGGCGAACAGCAGCATCAGCGCGGCCACGAGCATGCAGCCGATGATGACGAGGCCGAGCAGGAGGTCGTCCTGTCCCTGGTCGGGCATGAGGGCGATCCAGGCCACCGTCACGCACTCGTACAGCAGGAACGAGGCGAACGCCCCCCAGTCCGAGCCCCGCCCCCGGCGGATCGCCACGTACAGGAAGGGCACCCACATGAGCATGCCCAGCGAGCCCCAGGCGAGGACCACCCAGGCGATCCGCTGGAACCAGCCGGCTTCGAGGCGTTTCTCCACGTCGATCTCATCCCCCCACACGGTCCGCCCCGGTCGGGCACGGACACAGCAGGGGGCAAGATTAAGCCACGGGGCGAAGGGCGGGTCTCGCAAAGACCCCGGGTGCCCCAGCGGTCGGGAAGCCGCCTTGCAGGCGGCTCGACGTGTCTCCGGTGTCCCCGATCGACAAGGCGGCCGATTTTGCTGTCGCTTGGGGAAAAAGTGTGACGCAGGAGGGATTATGTTTCCCGTTCGCACAACCGGCATCGGCTAGCGTGCGATCCGCTTCAGGCGCGGGGAAGCGGCGGCGGACTGACCGTGCGCGCCACGCCAGGGGACCTGAAGACACTTCCAGCGGACGTACGTCGCATGACCACCGCCGTACGCGCTCCAGCACACCCGTGCGCCTGTACTGCACGCGCACGCCAAGAACATAGGGGTGGGGATGGCCGAGCACCGGCATTCCAAGAAGCGCAGGTACATCACCTGGGCGGTGGCAGGGGCCGCGGTCGTCGCGGGCGGCGGCATCGCCGCGCAGACCTCGATGGCCGCCACCGGCTGGCCCGCGCAGAAGACGTTCACCGGCCGCGCCTTCGACACCTGCACCGCGCCCTCGCTCAACGCGATGAAGGCCTGGCGCACCGACGGCTACTACGGCGCCGCCGCGGTCTACGTCGGCGGCCGGAACCGCGGCTGCGCCCAGCCCAACCTCACCTCCTCCTGGGTGAAGTCGGTCAGCTCCGCGGGCTGGAAGCTCGTCCCGCTCTACGTCGGCGCCCAGCCTCCGTGCCAGAAGAGCGCCAACCCGGAGAAGCTCACCGCCTCCAACGCCGGCTCCCTCGGCACCGCAGACGCCAAGGACGCCGTGGCCAAGGCGTCCGCGCTCGGCATGAAGGCCGGCAGCCCGATCTACCTCGACATGGAGCCGTACGACGTCACGAACAAGTCGTGCAACGACGCGGTGCTGGCCTACGTCCGGGCCTTCGACAAGCAACTGCGGGCCAAGACCTACCGCGCGGGCTTCTACGGCTTCACCAGTTCCAGCGCGAAGGCCATCGCCACCGCGGGCAGCAAGACCGACCTGCCCGGCAACCTCTGGTACGCGCTGTGGGACAAGAAGGAGACCACCACCGCGGACTGGCCCTTCGGCAGGACCCAGTTCACCGACCACAGCCGGGCCCACCAGTACCTGGTGAACAGCAAGGAGACGCGCCGCGGCTACACCCTCACCGTCGACCGCGACGCGTGGGACGCTCCGGTGGCGATCGTCGGCTGACCCCTCGCGGCGCGACGCACGGGCTCGCGCGCGGCGGAGAGTGACGCGACGGTGCCCGAAGTCGCGGTGAATCGTTGGTCCAATGGCTTGGCCGGAGCACGGCCGCTGCCTACCATCGATCACCGCAAGACTTTGTGCACCGTCGCACAATCTCCAATCGGGAGGTTCACTTGCACCGCCGCCGTCGCACCGCGCTCGTCCTGTCCGCCGCGATCGTCGCCGCGGCCCCCGTCCTCACCGCCTGCGGAGGCCAGGCGCATCCCGGCGCCGCGGCCGTCGTGGGCAAAGAGCGGATCACCGTCGCGCAACTGCAGAGCCGGGTGGACGAGGTGCGCCGGGCGCAGCGGGCGGCGGTGGCCGACGAGAGCCAGTACCAGCAGGCGGTCGCCCGGACCGGCACGCTGAACCGGGACACCCTGCACCAGATGGTGCTGGACCGGGTCCTGGACCAGGCCGCCCGGGACGCCGGCGTCACCGCCGACGGCCGGGAGGTGCAGACGATGCGCTCCGGACTCGAACAGCAGGCGGGCGGCACCAAGGCGCTGGAGACGGCCTGGTTGCAGCAGTACGGGGTGGCGCCGCAGCGCCTGGACGACAACCTCCGCCTCCAGGTCGAGGCGCAGAAGCTCGCGGCGAAACTGCACACGGACCCCAGCCGGCCGGCCTTCTGGAACGCCCTGTCCGCCGCTTCCCGCGAACTCCACGTCGACGTGAACCCGCGCTACGGCGCCTGGGACGTGCAGAAGGGCGGCGTCGCGGCGAAGACACCGTGGCTGCGGGACGTCTCGACGCCGCCCGCCACGCAGCAGACGGCCTGACGCACGCCGCCGCGCAGCGGACGGCCTGTCGCGCGCCCGCCGCGCAGCGGACGCCCTGACGCACGCCCGCCGCGCAGCAGACGGACTGACGCATGCCGCCGCCGGGCGGACAGCCTGCTGACCGGCGGGGCGCACGCGGGCCCCGGCCTGTGGACAACTCCTCGGGCCGTCGGCGGCGTGCGTTACGTTCGAAGCGTGAACACGACCTCCGCCCACACCACCGGGGCCACCGGGACCGCCCCCGCCGGACGCATCGTCCTGCTCACCACCAGCCACCGGGTCGCCCCCGGCCTGCTGTCCTGGCCCGCCTGGCAGGCGCTGCGCACGGCCGACCGGGTGCTGTGCGCGGACGGGGCGCACCCGCAGCTGCCGTATCTGCGCGAGGCGGGCGTCACCGTGGCCGAGGCCTCGCCCAGCGCCGAGGAACTGGTCGGCGCCTGCGCCGGCGGTCGTACGGTCGTGGTCGTGGCGACGGGTGAAGGTGAGCCCGCCCTCACCGACGGCCTCGCCCGGCTCGCCGGCTCCGGCCGCCTCGCCATGCCGGAACTGGAACTGCTCCCCGCCTCCTACGACCTGCCCGGCGCACGCCTGCTCGACCTGGTGCAGGTCATGGACCGCATCCGCGCCGAATGCCCGTGGTCGTCCCGGCAGACCCACCAGGGCCTGGCGAAGTACGGCATCGAGGAGGCGTACGAACTGGTCGAGGCGATCGAGGACGGCGACCGGGACGCACTGCGCGAGGAGCTGGGGGACGTCCTGCTCCAGGTCGTCTTCCACTCCCGGATCGCCGAGGACGACCCCGAGGCCCCGTTCTCCGTCGACGACGTCGCCGCCGGCATCGTCGCCAAGCTGATCCACCGCCATCCGCACGTCTTCGGCGAGGAGAGCGCCGCGACACCGGAGGAGGTCAAGGAGCACTGGCGGCGCACCAAGGCCGAGGAGAAGCAGCGCGCGTCCGTCACGGACGGCGTACCCCTCCACCAGCCCGGCCTCGCCCTCGCGGCGAAACTCGCGTCCCGGGCGCGCACGGCGGGGCTTGACGTACCGCTGCCCCAGGGCGAGGACATCGGCTACGAACTGCTGGCCCTGGCCGCCCGCGCCGAGGCGGAGGGCACCGACCCGGAAACAGCCCTGCGAGCTGCGGCGCGCGCCTACAGAGACGCGATCAAGCAGAAGGAGACGGAGAAGGAGAGGGGGGAGGAGAAGGGAGAGGAGGACTGAAGTTCCCCCGAGGCGCGCGGGGAACCGCACGGCCGGCTCCCCCCCCCACGGCCCCCACCCGACGACGCCACCTCTGCGCCCTTGCACCCCCGGCGACTACTGTCGCCCCCATGCACGACCAGCCGGACACCCCCTCCTCCGCCACCACCCCGCCCCCTCTCTTCACCTGGGAATTCGCGAGCGACCCCTACCCCGCGTACGCCTGGCTGCGCGAGCACGCCCCCGTGCACCGGACCCGGCTGCCCAGCGGAGTGGAGGCCTGGCTGGTCACCCGGTACGCCGACGCCCGGCAGGCCCTGGCCGACTCCCGGCTGTCCAAGAACCCCGCCCACCACGACGAGCCCGCGCACGCCAAGGGCAAGACGGGCATCCCGGGCGAGCGCAAGGCCGAGCTGATGACGCATCTGCTCAACATCGACCCGCCGGACCACACCCGGCTGCGCCGCCTGGTCAGCAAGGCGTTCACGCCCCGCAGGGTCGCCGAGTTCGCGCCGCGCGTGCAGGAGCTGGCCGACGGCCTCATCGCCTCCTTCGCCGGGCGCGGGACCGCCGACCTCATCCACGAGTTCGCCTTCCCGCTGCCCATCTACGCCATCTGCGACCTGCTCGGCGTCCCGCGCGAGGACCAGGACGACTTCCGGGACTGGGCGGGCATGATGATCCGGCACGGCAAGGGGCCCCGGGGCGGGGTGGCCCGTTCGGTGAAGAAGATGCGCGGCTACCTGGCCGAGCTGATCCACCGCAAGCGCGAGGCCCTGCCCGCCGAGCCCACCCCGGGCGAGGACCTCATCTCCGGCCTGATCCGCGCCTCCGACCACGGCGAGCACCTCACGGAGAACGAGGCCGCCGCGATGGCCTTCATCCTCCTGTTCGCCGGTTTCGAGACGACCGTCAACCTCATCGGCAACGGCACGTACGCCCTGCTCACCCACCCCGGCCAGCGGGAGCGGCTGCAGACGTCCCTGGCCGGTGGCGACAGCGGCCTGCTGGAGACCGGCGTGGAGGAGCTGCTGCGCTTCGACGGGCCGGTGGAACTGGCCACCTGGCGGTTCGCCACCCGGCCGCTCACCCTGGGCGGGCAGGACATCGCCGCGGGCGATCCGGTGCTGGTGGTCCTCGCCGCCGCCGACCGCGACCCGGAGCGGTTCGCCCACCCCGACACCCTGGACCTCGGCCGCCGCGACAACCAGCACCTGGGCTACGGCCACGGCATCCACTACTGCCTGGGCGCCCCGCTCGCCCGCCTGGAGGGCCAGACCGCGCTGGCCACCCTCCTCACCCGGCTGCCCGACCTGCAACTCGACGCGGACCCGGCCGACTTGCGCTGGCGCGGCGGACTCATCATGCGCGGACTGCGGACCCTGCCTGTCCGTTTCACCCCGGCACCGCCCGCCTGACAGTGGCCGGAAAATGATCCCCCGGGGGGCTCTACACCCCGTGCCGGCAGCAGTAAAGATGACACACGCTCAACTATGTGATGTTCACGTGATCTGCGCGGCATTAACTTGTGACAAGTGATCGTCACCCGATACTTTCACCCATCAGCGTGACGCCGGGGCGTCCCCGCCCCGCCGCCGCGCGGTCACTGCTGTCGTGCGAAAGGTCTCCGCATGCTCTCCGGGAACGGTCGTCACCGTCGCCCCCGTCAGGCTCCGGCCCTCATCGTCGCCGCCGGAGTGACCGGATCGGCCATCGCCATCCCGCTGGTCGCCGCCAGTGGCGCGAGCGCGGCCGACGGCACCACGTGGGACAAGGTGGCCCAGTGCGAGACCGGCGGCTCCTGGAGCGCCGACAACGGCCACGGCTACTACGGCGGTCTGCTGCTGACCCAGGACGACTGGGAGAGGTACGGCGGCCTGTCCTACGCGCCGAGTGCCGACCAGGCCAGCCGCTCCCAGCAGATAGCCGTGGCCGAGAAGATCCTCGCCGACCGGGGGCCCGGCGCCTGGCACACCTGCGGTCTGCTCACCGGGCTCACCAAGAGCTCCGGTGCGGCCCATGTCGACACGGGCGTGGGCGGCGACTCGTCGTCCTCGAACTCGAAGTCCGGCTCGAACGGCGCCAACGGGTCCTCCGGTTCGTCGCACTCCTCCGGATCAACCGGAACGAGTGGGAAATCCGGAACGTCGGGATCATCCGGAACCTCCGACGGCACCGGCCGGTCCGACGACTCCGACGGCTCAGGAGGTTCCGACAGCTCCGGCGTGAACGACCCCGGTCTGTCCGATGATTCGCAGAGCGGTGCGGGCGACTCGTCCGGTTCGTCCGACCCTTCGGCGAACACCGACGGGACTGCCGGCTCGTCACACGGGACCGGTGCGCCGGGCAACTCCACCACGAAGCCCTCCCCTTCGGGCTCTTCGGACTCTTCGGGCTCCTCGGATACTTCGGGCTCTTCATCTCCGAACCAGGGCAACTCGTCCAAGTCCGACACGTCCCACGCACCGGGCACGTCCGAGGGCACCCCCTCGGCGGGCGCCGGCGACACCGGCGGCTACGGCAACTCCGGTTCCGCCGAGGACTACAGGCAGACCGCCGGCTCCTCGGCCCTCGTCGACACCGGTGCGCTCGGCGGCGGCCGGCACCGCGGCGGCAGCGCCGACGAGGGCGCCACGGAGGGCCGTACGGGCGGCCGGCACGCCTCTCGTGACGGAGGCGCCGCACACACCGCCTCCGCCGCCTCCTACACCGTCCGCACCGGTGACTCCCTCACGTCCATCGCCGACTCCCTTGACCTCCACGGCGGATGGCACGCCCTCTACGACGCGAACAAGGGTGCTGTCGGCGCCGACCCCGACCACATCGTCGCCGGTCAGAGCCTGGATGTCCCCACTGAAAACACCCAGAAATAGGGGGAGTTCAGGTCACACTTCGCGCCGAATGTCCCATTCGGTGAAAGTGTGGGATGAGTCTCAGAAGCCCTGATCGTCTTTGAAATCCGGCGGATCACCTGTCTACGGTCATGACCGCTCGCCACCGCGAGCCCCGGCTGCCGCAACGCCGAATCCTGCCAGCGGCCGTACGGGAACAGTCGTCGCTTCGAGCGCCGTAGGCAGGAGCGGGGGACCCAAGGTAAGTGCCGCGCCGGGAAGTCGACCGGAGCGGCTGGGGGTGAAGCCGTGCCTCCCCAAAGGCACGGCCGGGCAACTCAACCGGCCCGAACCCGACAGCTCACCTCGCAGGCGTCGGTGAGGGGATCCTTCCATGCTGTTTTCCGGCAAGGGCAAGCATCGTCGTCCGTCCAAGGCCACCCGCGCCATCGCACTCGCCGGTGTCACCGGCGTCGCCGTCGCCGGCCCGCTGATGGCGGCCGGCAACGCCTCCGCCGCCACCTCCTCCGAGTGGGACGCGGTCGCCCAGTGCGAGTCCGGCGGCAACTGGTCCATCAACACCGGCAACGGCTTCTACGGCGGCCTGCAGTTCACCAACTCCACCTGGGCCGCGTACGGCGGCACCGCCTACGCCTCGCGCGCCGACCTGGCGAGCAAGTCGCAGCAGATCTCCGTCGCCGAGAAGGTGCTCGCGGGCCAGGGCAAGGGTGCCTGGCCGGTCTGCGGCAAGGGCCTGTCCGGCGCCTCCTCCAGCGGCGGCAGCAGCTCGTCGTCGTCCTCGTCGTCCTCCTCTTCCTCTTCGTCCTCCTCCTCGTCGTCCTCGTCGTCCTCGTCGAGCAGCAGCTCCAAGAGCAGCACCTCGACCCGTTCGACCGAGCAGCGTGCCGCCGACCGTTCCGAGACGCGTCCGGCCCCGAAGAAGACCGTCACCACCCCGACCGGCAAGAAGGTCAAGAAGGGCGACGGCGAGTACAAGGTGGCAGCCGGCGACACCCTCAGCTCCATCGCCGCCGAGCACGGCGTGCGGGGCGGCTGGGAGAAGCTGTTCCACCTGAACAAGGACATCGTCGACGACGCCGACCTCATCTACCCGGGCCAGCAGCTGCACCTGAAGTGACAGCGGCCCGCTAGCAGGGCCCCAGGCCCTCCCCAGGCGCGGCCCCCATCATGGAGGCCGCGTGGGGTCACCCCCCCGTCCCCACGGGCTCCCCGCCCCGGTGCGTGTTCCCCCGTACGCACCGGGGCGGGGCTTTTTCGCTTTCCGTTCGTGTCCCCGTCCCCGCGCCCTTTGTTCCGTACTGGAACAATGTGTACCGTCACCCTGTCCACGGGACGGTCGGTCGGCCGACCGGCGGCCCGGGACGGTTAGGCTCTAGTCGCAAGGCACCGCCGCAAGGCAGCCGCCCCGCACTTTCAGCGTCACATCCACGAAGGAGATGCTCGTGCCGTCCATCGACGTCGTCGTAGCCCGGGAAATCCTGGACTCCCGAGGCAACCCCACGGTCGAGGTCGAGGTCGGCCTCGACGACGGCAGCACGGGTCGTGCCGCCGTCCCGTCCGGCGCCTCCACCGGCGCCTTCGAGGCCATCGAGCTGCGCGACGGTGACCCGAACCGCTACCAGGGCAAGGGCGTCGAGAAGGCCGTCCTCGCCGTGATCGAGCAGATCGGCCCGGAGCTGGTCGGCTACGACGCCACCGAGCAGCGCCTGATCGACCAGGCCATGTTCGACCTGGACGCCACCGACAACAAGGGCTCGCTCGGCGCCAACGCCATCCTCGGCGTCTCGCTCGCCGTCGCCCACGCCGCCTCCGAGGCCTCCGACCTCCCGCTCTTCCGCTACCTGGGCGGCCCCAACGCGCACCTGCTGCCGGTGCCGATGATGAACATCCTGAACGGCGGCTCGCACGCCGACTCCAACGTGGACATCCAGGAGTTCATGATCGCCCCGATCGGCGCGGAGTCCTTCTCCGAGGCCCTGCGCTGGGGCACCGAGGTCTACCACACCCTCAAGAAGGTCCTGAAGAACAAGGGTCTGGCCACCGGCCTCGGCGACGAGGGCGGCTTCGCCCCGAACCTCGGCTCCAACCGCGAGGCCCTCGACCTCATCCTCGAGGCCGTCAAGGAAGCCGGTTACGCCCCGGGCGAGCAGATCGCCCTGGCCCTCGACGTCGCCGCCTCCGAGTTCTACAAGGACGGCAAGTACCTCTTCGAGGGCAAGGAGCGCTCCGCCGCCGAGATGACGGAGTACTACGAGGAGCTGGTCGCGGCCTACCCGCTGGTCTCCATCGAGGACCCGCTGTTCGAGGACGACTGGGCCGGCTGGAAGGTCATCACCGACAAGCTCGGTGAGAAGGTCCAGCTCGTCGGTGACGACCTGTTCGTCACCAACCCCGAGCGCCTGGCCCGTGGCATCGAGGAGGGCACCGCCAACGCCCTGCTGGTGAAGGTGAACCAGATCGGTTCGCTGACCGAGACCCTGGACGCCGTCGAGCTGGCCCAGCGCAACGGCTTCAAGTGCATGATGTCCCACCGCTCCGGTGAGACCGAGGACGTCACCATCGCCGACCTCGCCGTCGCCACCAACTGCGGCCAGATCAAGACCGGCGCCCCGGCCCGCTCCGAGCGCGTCGCCAAGTACAACCAGCTGCTGCGCATCGAGGAGATCCTCGACGACGCCGCGGTGTACGCCGGCCGCAGCGCCTTCCCGCGCTTCAAGGGCTGAGCCGCACCACGCCTGAAGGGCTGAGCCGCACCACGGCCGGGCCGAGCCGCAAAGGGTGAGGCTTCGCCAGTCGTCCGTACGTCCCCGCACCCGGTCCCGTACCGTGTCCGGGGACGTACGCGCGTGTGCGGCACGTACGAGGTGACCAACGGGAGGCGCGACGATGGCCGTGAAGGACCGGGACCGGTTCTCCACCGCGACCAGGCTCAGGCTGCTCGGCGAGCAGACCGCGGCCCGTGTCTACCGCTCCCAGACCCGGCGGCAGGCCCGCCGGTCCCGGCTCACCGGGCGCGCCGCGCTGCTCGCGCTCGTCGTGTGCTCGCTGGTGGTCGCCCTTGCCTACCCGATGCGCCAGTACGTCGCCCAGCGCGCCGACATCGCCGACCTCAGGCGGCAGAAGGCGCAGGCACAGCAGCGGGTCGAGCAGTTGCGCGACCTGAAGGCGCGCTGGCGGGACGACGCCTACGCCGAGCAGCAGATCCGGCAGCGGCTGCACTACGTGCTCCCCGGGGAGACCGGCTACACCATGGTCGAGCCGGGCCCGGTCAAGCGCTCCCGCGCCGAACACGGGGCGGCCCGCCGCCCCTGGTACACCAACGTCTGGTACGGCGTCGACAAGGCCGACGCCGCCCACCAGTGAACCGACAGAGAGATTTCCCCACAGGCATGGAAACGCCCCCGCCGCCCACCCCGCGCACCGAACCCACCGACGCGGACGTCGAGGCCTTCAAGCAGCAGCTCGGACGGCCGCCGCGCGGGCTGCGCGCGATCGCGCACCGCTGCCCGTGCGGGCAGCCGGACGTCGTGGAGACGGCCCCGCGGCTGCCCGACGGCACGCCCTTCCCGACGCTGTACTACCTGACGTGCCCGCGGGCCGCGTCGGCGATCGGCACGCTGGAGGCCGACGGCGTGATGAAGGAGATGACCGAGCGGCTGGCCGCCGATCCCGAGCTGGCGGCGGCCTACCGGGCCGCGCACGAGGACTACGTCCGGCGCCGGGACGAGATCGAGGAGCTGACGGGCTTTCCGAGCGCGGGCGGCATGCCGGACCGGGTCAAGTGCCTGCACGTCCTGGTGGCGCACTCCCTGGCCGCCGGGCCGGGCGTGAACCCGCTGGGCGACGAGGCCATCGCGATGCTGCCCGAGTGGTGGCGCAAGGGCCCGTGCGTGACGGTGCCCGAGAACCACGAGAACCACGAGAACCACGAGGCCCACGAGGAGAAGAGCCAGTGACCCGGGTCGCCGCCGTCGACTGCGGTACGAACTCCATCCGCCTGCTGGTCGCGGACGCGAATCCGGCAACGGGTGAACTCACCGACCTGGACCGGCGCATGACGATCGTGCGGCTCGGCCAGGGCGTCGACCGCACCGGCCGGCTCGCCCCCGAGGCACTGGAGCGCACCTTCGCGGCCTGCCGTGAGTACGCGCAGGTCATCAAGGAGTACGGCGCCGAGCGGCTGCGTTTCGTGGCCACCTCCGCCTCCCGCGACGCCGAGAACCGGGACGAGTTCGTGCGCGGGGTGGTGGACATCCTCGGTGTCGAGCCCGAGGTCATCTCCGGTGACCAGGAGGCGGAGTTCTCGTTCACGGGTGCGACGAAGGAACTGACGGGGCGTGACGACCTCGCCAAGCCGTTCCTGGTGGTCGACATCGGCGGCGGCTCCACGGAGTTCGTGGTGGGCGGCGACCACGTGCGCGCCGCCCGCTCGGTGGACGTGGGCTGCGTCCGGATGACCGAGCGTCACCTGGTCCGGGACGGGGTGGTGAGCGACCCGCCCACCGAGGAGCAGATCGCGGCCATAAGGGCCGACATCGAGGCGGCCCTCGACCTCGCCGAGGAGACGGTCCCGCTGCGCGAGGCGCACACGCTGGTGGGTCTGGCCGGGTCGGTGACGACCGTGTCGGCGATCGCGCAGGACCTGCCCGAGTACGACTCGGCGCGCATCCACCACTCCCGCCTCTCCCACGACCGCGTCCGCGAGATCACCACGTCCCTGCTGCACGCCACGCACGCGGAGCGCGCGGCGATCCCGTCGATGCACCCGGGCCGGGTCGACGTGATCGGAGCGGGCGCCCTGGTGCTGCTCTCGATCATGGAACGCATCGGCGCCGAGGAGGTCGTGGTCAGCGAGCACGACATCCTGGACGGGATCGCCTGGTCGGTGGCGTAGCCCCCGTGACGCCTTGTCGGAAAACTTCGTGAAGTTCTTCACAAGGAATTGGCTCCGGGGCCGCCGCCGAAGGGGTGCCGACGGTCCCCGCGGGGGCTCAGCGGGAGGGTGAGGGTGCTCAGGGGAGCGCCACACGGGGGTGGCGAACGGGGGGCGGGAGGGCTCTTCGCCGGGCCCCCGGCGAGCCGGAGCGGCAGCTCACGCGGCCTTGACAACGGTCAGAACCGGATTCCGGTTCCCTTCCGCCACCATGATCTCGGTCACGCGGGCCGCGGAGTTTAGCACAGGCACTTGCGAACCTTGTGAAGGGGCGCACGAGGTACCCCCCTGGGACGGGTGGATACTCGATGCCATGAGCACCACGGAGCGTCCCAGGATCCTCGTAGTAGGCGGTGGGTACGTAGGCCTGTACGCAGCTCGGCGCATTCTCAAGAAGATGCGCTACGGAGAGGCGACCGTCACGGTCGTCGACCCCCGGTCGTACATGACCTACCAGCCCTTCCTCCCCGAAGCCGCCGCCGGCAGCATCTCCCCGCGTCACGTCGTCGTCCCGCTGCGACGCGTGCTCCCCAAGGCGGAGGTCCTCACCGGCCGGGTCACCACCATCGACCAGGACCGCAAGGTCGCCACGATCGCCCCGCTGGTCGGCGAGGCGTACGAGCTGCCCTTCGACTACCTGGTCATCGCCATGGGCGCGGTCTCCCGCACCTTCCCGATCCCCGGCCTCGCCGAGCAGGGCATCGGCATGAAGGGCATCGAGGAGTCCATCGGCCTGCGCAACCACGTCCTCGAGCAGCTCGACAAGGCCGACTCGACCACCGACGAGGAGATCCGCCGCAAGGCGCTCACCTTCGTCTTCGTCGGCGGCGGCTTCGCCGGCGCGGAGACCATCGGTGAGGTCGAGGACATGGCCCGGGACGCGGCCAAGTACTACACCAACGTGTCCCGCGAGGACATGCGCTTCATCCTGGTCGACGCCGCCGACAAGATCCTTCCCGAGGTCGGCCCCAAGCTCGGCCTGTACGGCAAGGAGCACCTGGAGAGCCGCGGTGTGGAGATCTACCTCTCCACCTCCATGGACTCCTGTGTCGACGGCCACGTCGTGCTGAAGAACGGACTCGAGGTCGACTCCAACACCATCGTGTGGACGGCCGGCGTCAAGCCCAACCCGGTGCTCTCCCGCTTCGGCCTGCCGCTGGGCCCGCGCGGTCACGTCGACTGCGCGCCGACCCTCCAGGTGCAGGGCACCGACTACATCTGGGCCGCGGGCGACAACGCCCAGGTCCCGGACCTCGTCGGCCGCAAGGCGGGCAACGAGAACGCCTGGTGCCCGCCGAACGCCCAGCACGCGCTGCGCCAGGCCCGTGTCCTCGGCGACAACGTGGTCTCCGGTATGCGGGGCTTCCCGCAGAAGGACTACAGCCACGCCAACAAGGGCGCGGTCGCGGGTCTCGGCCTGCACAAGGGCGTCGCGATGATCGTCATGGGCAAGATGAAGATCAAGCTCAAGGGCCGTCTCGCCTGGTACATGCACCGCGGCTACCACGGCATGGCCATGCCGACCTGGAACCGCAAGATCCGCGTCTTCGCGGACTGGACCCTCGGCATGTTCCTCAAGCGCGAGGTCGTCTCGCTCGGCGCCATGGAGAACCCCCGCGAGGAGTTCTACGAGGCCGCCAAGCCCGCCCCGGTCGCCGCCGCGCCGAAGACCGAGGAGAAGGCCAAGGCGTCCTGACGCCCGGCCGCCGCAGTCCCTGAGCCGCGCTCACCAAGACGCTCCCTGCGAGCCGTACTCCCCGAGCCGCGCTCCCTGAAGGGGCCACCCGCCATCCGTGGTGCGGGCGGCCCCTTCGGCGTTCCCGGAGGGTTCCCGGACACCGGGGGGCCGCACTCCGGAAGCCGGACCCGGGACACCGCAATACGTGGTTGCTGCATCTACTTTGCCCAGTCGTAACCCGCTTGCGGGACTGCGCGAAGGCCCTCCTGGTGTTTACGTGGTGGATGACATCCGGCGTTCGCCGTCACGGAGGTGTGCACCATGCCCGACGCCGCGCTGCGGCTCACGAGACTGCTCGAACAGTTGCTGGGGACACCGATCCCGGTGCGCATCCGCGCCTGGGACGGTACGGAGGCAGGGCCGCCCGGGGCGCCCGTACTCGTCGTACGCAACCGCCGCGCCCTGCGCCGGCTGCTGTTCAAGCCCGGGGAACTGGGCCTGGCCCGTGCCTGGGTCTCCGGTGACCTGACCGTGGAGGGAGACCTCTACACCGCCCTCGGCCTGCTCTCCGGACTGATCTGGGAGCGCGGCGAGGACGCCCCCGGCCTCACCCGGGCCCTGCGCGACCCGTCGGTGCGGTCCGCGGTGGCCGGTCTGGTGAAGATGGCCGGCCCGCCGCTGCCGCCCGCCCCGCCCGCCGAGGAGGTCCGCCGCCCCGGCCACCTGCACACCAAGCGCACCGACAGACAGGCCATCAGCCACCACTACGACGTCGGCAACGACTTCTACGAACTCGTCCTCGGCCCGTCCATGGTGTACTCCTGCGCCTACTGGCCGGCCCCGGAGCCGGGCGCCACCCTCGAAGAGGCCCAGCGCGACAAGCTCGAACTCATCAGCCGCAAGCTCGACCTGAAGCCCGGTCAGCGACTGCTCGACGTGGGCTGCGGCTGGGGCTCCATGGCCATCCACGCGGCCCGCGAGCACGGCGTGAGCGTCGTCGGCGTCACCCTCTCCCAGGAGCAGGCGGCGTACGCCAGGAAGCGTGTCGCCGACGAGGGGCTGACCGACCGGGTGGAGATCCGCGTCCAGGACTACCGGGACGTGTCCGACGGACCGTACGACGCCATCTCCTCCATCGGCATGGCCGAACACGTCGGCGCCGCCCGCTACCTGGAGTACACCAACGACCTGTACGCCCTGCTCAAGCCCGGCGGGCGGCTCCTCAACCACCAGATCGGCCGCCGCCCGCAGCGCGACGAGTCGGCCTACCGGGTGGACGAGTTCATCGACGCCTACGTCTTCCCGGACGGCGAACTCGCCCCGATCGGCACCACCGTCACCCAACTGGAGCGCGCCGGGTTCGAGGTCCGCGACGTGGAGGCGATCCGCGAGCACTACGCGCTCACCCTGCGCCGCTGGGTGGCCAACCTGGAGGCGGACTGGGACCGCGCCGTACGGCTCACCAGCCCCGGCCGCGCCCGCGTCTGGCGGCTGTACATGGCGGCCTCCGCGCTCGCCTTCGAACGCAACCGCATCGGCGTCAACCAGGTGCTCGCCGTGAAGACGCCCGAATCGGGTGACTCGGGGATGCCGCTGCGCGCCCGCACGTGGGGCGCGCCCGGCGCGTAGCCGGCGGGGCGCGCACCGATGGGCGAGGGGC
>NZ_JBHJUW010000125.1:0-26811 GCF_042268205.1 Streptomyces sp. NPDC056160 | reverse complement strand
CCCCCCACACCACACAGCAGGCGGACACCGCCGTCACCCGGGGTTCGGCGCCCGGCACACACGCCCGTGGCCGGGCGCACGACGACAGCTCACGGCGTACGGCGAACGGGGGCCGCTCAGTCCAGCACTCTGCCGAGGTACGCCCGCAGCAGCTCCCGCATCTCCGCGATGACCTTCTCGTCGCCGTCGGGATCGATCCGGAAGGCGAGCTGGACCAGGGTGTCGGCGGTCTCCACGGCTATCAGGAAGGTGCGGCGCAGATCGTCGTCCGGCTCCTGGCTCAGGTGACCGGCGAGCAGGCGGGTGAGGAGGTCGGCGAGACGGTGGTTGGGCTCGGCGTGCCGGGCGCCGAGCGGGATCTGGTTGCCGAAGTCGACGAGGGAGAACCCGGGAGCGGTCCGCTTCATCGCCAGGTACTCGTCGAGCACGGCGTCCATGGCGGACTGCCAGCCGCAGCCCTCGGCCTCCTTCAGGCGTTCCTGTACGCGCTCGGTGTACCGCTCCAGATTGCGGTGGGCGAGCGCGTCGGCCATCGCGCGCTTGTTGCCGAAGAACCGGTAGACCGAGCCGATGGGCACACCGGCGCGCACGGCGACCGCGCGCGTGCTCAGGGCGTCGTAGCCGACCTCGTCGAGGAGGTCTGCGCAGGCGTCGAGGATCCGGGTCAGCCGTTCGGCACTACGCCGCTGCACGGGTGCGCGGCGGAGCGGGGTCGCATGGGGCACGGGCTTCATGATGCCTGTCGGCGGCATCCGGGTGAAGCGCGCCCGGATGCATACGCCCCGGCCCCCGTTCCCTCCGGCGCACGCAGGGCCCGTCCCGCGCCGGACACGTCACCCGCGTTGCCACGGGCCGATCCGAGCGACGCGCGCGACGCCAGGAGGGCGAGAAGCCCGGCAGTCGTCATCTCGCCCCGAACCGGTGGCGCGCCCCCGGGCGCGGTGACCGCCGCACCGCCGTCGTGCGGCGCCGTCGCGCCTGCGGGCACCTCCACCGCACCGTCGATCGCCGCCGCCTCCGTCCCGCCGGGGCCCCCGGACCTCGCGTCCCCCTCGGGTGCGGTCCGCACACCGACGCCCGGCACGCCGGACCCGACAGCCGCTGCCACCGACACCACCGACGCCGGCAGCTCCCCCGACTCCCTCGCTCCCGCCCGGGTCCGGGACGCCGTGGCCGCCTGGGCCCCGGGGGTGGCGGTCACCGGGGCGGTGGGCGGCCCCGGTGTCCCCGGTGCCGTGGGCGTCGCGTCGTCCGTGGCGTGCGGGTCGGACGCCGTGATGTCCGCCGTGCTCTGCACCGGCTTGCCGGACACCGCCCACACCGTGTCGTCGTCGGCGTACAGGCGTGCGGTGACATGGTGGGTGCCCCGGGGCACCAGGCGGCCGGAGAGGCGGTACTCGGGGGTGCGCAGGCGGCCGACGGGGCGGCCGTCGACCAGCAGGCGGGCGAGGCCGCGCCCGGCGGCGGGGTGTGCCGCCGCGTCGGCCGGCGAGAAGCGGAAGCGGCGCAGGGTCAGCCGCACGTCCCAGTTGCCGGCGGCGTCCGGCCGCACCTCGACGCCGATCTCGGGCGCGTCCTTCTTGTCCACCTCGCGGTAGGCCCGGCCCTCCTCGTCGGTGCGGCCGGTGATCCTGCCCACCGGGCCGGTCGGTCTCCCCTCCCCGCTCCCCCGCGCGCCGCCCGCGCCGCACCCCGCCGCTCCGGCGAGCAGCAGGGCGCAGACCGCGAGCGCGGCGAGGGGCCGGCGCGTCCACGACGTCATGCACCGGAGAGTAGAACAGCGGTCCGACGGCCGGATCCCCCTCAGGTCTGGTTCCGGCCGTCCGCCACAAGGAGGGCTGGTGGCCCTCTTGCGCCCGGGAAAACGCAATCCTACGGTGAGCCATAGGAATCGGGTTGCAAGGGAGCGATCATGAGCGGGGACGCACGCAAGACCGCCGAGGCACTGGACTACCTCTCCGGATTCGGCAACGAGCACAGCTCGCAGGCCGTTCCGGGGGCGCTGCCCGAGGGCCGCAACTCGCCCCAGCGCGCCCCGCTGGGGCTGTACGCGGAGCAGCTCAGCGGTACGGCGTTCACCGAGCCCAGGGCGCACAACCGGCGCTCGTGGCTGTACCGCATCCGCCCCTCGGCCGCCCACCCGGCGTTCACCCGCGCGGGCAACGGCACGCTGCGCACGGCGCCGTTCACGCAGGCGGTGGCCGACCCCAACCGGCTGCGCTGGAACCCGCTGCCGCAGCCGGGCCCGGACACGGACTTCGTCGCGGGTCTGTGGACCCTCGGCGGCAACGGCGACGTCGCCCAGCGCACCGGCATGGCGGTGCACCTGTACCACGCCAACTCCTCGATGGAGCGCGTCTTCAGCGACGCGGACGGCGAGCTGCTGATCGTGCCGGAGCGCGGCGGGCTGCTGCTGCGCACGGAGTTCGGCCTGCTGCACGCCGAGCCGGGGCATGTGGCGCTGATCCCGCGCGGGGTCCGGTTTCGCGTGCAGCTCCTGGACGAGTCCGCGCGCGGCTACGTCTGCGAGAACTACGGCGCTCCCTTCCGCCTCCCCGACCTCGGCCCCATCGGCGCCAACGGCCTCGCCAACGCGCGCGACTTCCGGGCGCCGGTCGCCGCGTACGAGGACGTGGACGGCCCGGTGGAGGTGGTCAACAAGTTCTGCGGCAACCTCTGGTCGGCCACCTACGACCACTCCCCGCTCGACGTCGTCGCCTGGCACGGCAACCATGTGCCGTACGTCTACGACCTGCGCCGCTTCAACGTCATCGGGACGATCTCGTACGACCACCCGGACCCGTCGGTCTTCACCGTACTGACCTCGCCGAGCGACACCCCCGGCCTGGCCGGCGTGGACTTCGTCGTCTTCGCGCCGCGCTGGCTGGTGGGCGAGGACACCTTCCGGCCGCCGTACTTCCACCGGAACGTGATGAGCGAGTACATGGGCCTGATCGAGGGTGCGTACGACGCCAAGGCGGAGGGCTTCGTGCCGGGCGGCGGCTCGCTGCACAACATGATGTCGGCGCACGGCCCGGACCGGGAGACCTTCGAGCGGGCGAGCGCGGCGGAACTGAAGCCGCAGAAGATCGACGACGGGCTGGCGTTCATGTTCGAGACGCGCTGGCCGGTGACGCTCACGCCGCACGCGGCCCGCGCGGACCACCTGCAGCCGCGGTACGACGACGTCTGGCAGGGCCTGGAGAAGCACTTCAGGCCGTTGCACTGAGCGGGCCCGACCGGTACGGATAGCCCGTGACCTCCTTCGCTCCGGATTCGATCGTCCTGAACCGCAAGCTGCCGCTGTGGTACCAGGTGTCGCAGTCGCTGCGCGCCTCCATCCTCGGCCGCTCGCCCCGGGACCCGCTGCGCCTGCCCACCGAGGAACAACTGGCGGGGCACTACGGCGTGAGCGTGCTGACCATGCGGCAGGCGCTGAAGGAGCTGGAGGACGAGGGGCTGATCACCCGGCACCGGCGGCGCGGCACGTTCATCGCGCCCACGGCCCACCGGGGCGCCCCGGTGCGGCTGCTCGGCTCGGTGGACGCGATCGTGGCCCAGCAGTCCGGCATGACGACGGAGCTGCTGGACCACGGTTTGGCCGCCGTGAACGGTGACCTCGCCGAGTTCTTCCCGGACCTGGAGGAGGTGGCGGCGTACCACCGGCTGCGCAGCGACGAGAAGACGGGCGAACCCACCAACCACGCCCGCAACTACGTCCGTCCGGAGCTGGCCGAGCGGATAGCGCCGGACGACCTGGTGCGCTGGCCGATGACCAAGGTGCTGCGGGACGTGGTGGGCGCCGACATCAGCCGGATCACGGACACCGTGCAGGCGCGGCTGGCGGACCCGGAGACGGCGCGGCTGCTCCAGGTGCCGCTGCTCAGCCCGATCCTGCACTACACGGGGATCACCTACGACGGGGCGGGCCGGCCGCTGGACGTGGTGGTCATCCACTACCGCGGGGACCGTTTCTCCTTCACGGTCACGCTCGACGCCACGTGACCTGCCCGCCGTCGGCGCGTCGTACGATGCCCCGCGTGACGCACGACGACGCCCCGCTGCTGGCGGACCTCATGCCGTGGTCCGTCGCACCGCCGCGGCTCGGCCGGGAGTGGCCCGCGGCCCCCGACGCCGCGTGTCTGAAGGCCCGCTGGGCGGCCCTGCTGCGGGCCGAGGGGCCCGAGCGGGAGGCCCTGTTCGAGCCGACGCGCTCGCGCACGCCGTACAGCGCGGTCGGGCAGCTGCCCGGCCGACCCGGCGGCACCGAGCGGCTGATCCGGGCCTCGGGACCGTGTCCGGAGCCGGTGCGGGTGCTGCTGGCGCCCTTCGACGAGCAGTGGCTCCTCGCGGACCACCGGCTGATCGACGCTGCCCGGCCCGAGCTGTGGCGGGTGGCGGACGGGCGGCAGGTCTTCGCGGTGGAGACGGGCGCCGCCGCGGGCACGGCGGAAGGGCCGCTGCTGGCGACGTCCCTGCCGCCGTTCCTGCGGCCGGGCCGGATCCGCCCGCTGTACCGCCGGCCGGGCGCGGCGGAGCCGAACCTGGCACCCGGCCTGCTGGAGCATCTGGCGGCCCGGCTCGGGCACCGTCCCGCCCCGGTGGACGTGCTGGCCTGGATCCTGTCGGCGGCCCGTCCGGGCCGGTCCGGGCTCGCCGTGCCGCTCACCGCGGACGCCGGGCGGTGGGCGCGCGGTGTCGCCTTGGGGCACCGGGCGCTGTGGCTGATGCGCCGCGACGGTGAGCGTCCCAAGCTGCCCGGCGGGCGCCGCCCCTACGTCCGCGCGCCGCTGCCGGCCCGCCCGATCGGCCTCCGTTACGACCGGGAGGAGGAGACCCTCCACCTCGACGAGGGGCGCGTCTCCCCCGTGCCCGCGGCGGCCTGGGACTTCACGGCGGGCACGGACCGGGTCCTGGAGCAGTGGTTCGCGGCCCGGACCGCCGAGGGCGCCCCGGGCACCCTGGCGGCGATCCGCCCGGCCGCCTGGCCGCAGGCGTGGACCTCGGAACTGCTGGAACTGATCACCGTACTGGCGCTGCTGGCCGAGCTGCGCGGGGACCGGGAGGAGGCGGATCCGGCGGTGCCGGCGCCGGGGGCGGCGATCACGGCCGCCGAACTGCGGGCGGCGGGGGTCCTGCCGGTTCCCGGCGCGGCCCGCCGGCCGGCCTCGGTCCTCGACCACGCCGAGGAGGGCCCCGGCGGGCAGTTCACGCTGATCTGACCGCGCGGCCCGCCCGCGCGGCGGCAGGCTCCGAGCGGCGTACCTTCCTCGCGACCGCGCCCTCGCCCGCCTTCGCGCCGTGCGCGCCTTCGCACCACCGCACGCCTTCGCGCCCCCACCCGCCTTCGCGCCGGGCGCGCCTTCGCACCGCCGCACGCCCTCGCACCACCGCTCGCCGTCGCGCCGTGCGCGCCGGGCGCGCGGCTCAGGCGCGCGGTGCGAAGCCGTCCAGGACCCGCCCCAGGGCCCGTTCGAACACCGCCTCCAGGTCGATGGGTCCCGCGTCCTCGGTGAAGGACGCCGCCAGCCGCGGATAGGCGCCGGTGGCGATCTGGCCGCCCAGGTAGGCGATCCGCACCGCGTTCTCCTGCTCCTCGCTCCAGGGCAGGGAGCGGGTGCGTTCGGCGACGGCCAGCTCGTTGGAGACGTACATGGTCACCACGGCGTTGACCATGGCGACCAGCTCCATCTTCGTGCCGTGGGACGCCTCCAGGGGGTCCAGGCAGGCCAGGCAGTGCTCCAGGTAGCGCAGGACGTTGGGGCTGAAGCCGTAGACCCCGGACATCAGGCGCGGCAGCCAGGTGTGGCGGCGCATGAGGTCCCGGGACTGGTGGCCCACCCGGAGCATGTCGGCGCGCCAGTCGCCGCTCGGCTCCCACAGCTCGTGCTCGCCGCCGACGGAGTCCACCATCAGCTCGTACAGGTCCTCCTTGCGGGGGACGTAGTTGTACAGCGACATGGTGCCGCAGCCCAGTTCGGCGGCGACGTGCCGCATCGACACCGCGTCCAGGCCCCCGGCATCGGCGAGCCGTACGGCCGCCGCCGCGATGTCGGCGCGGCTGTAGGCAGGTCTCGGCCCGCGTCCCGCGCGCTCGGGACGGGCCCAGATCACTTCGGGTCGGGCCGGTCGGCCAGCCATGGATCACCACCTCGCCTCCTCATCGTAGTTACGTACACCGTACGCAGTGCGCTATGGTCGACCCATGACAACTACGTACGCTGTACTTAGTGAGGGTCTGGAGAAGCGTTTCGGGGACGTCCACGCCGTGCGCGGCCTGGACCTGGCGGTCGCCGAGGGCACGGTCTGCGGCGTGCTCGGGCCGAACGGCGCGGGCAAGACGACGGCCGTACGGCTGCTGACCACACTGCTGCGGCCGGACGCGGGCTCGGCCCGGGTGGCCGGGCACGACCTGGTGCGCGAACCGGCCGCCGTACGCCGCCGGATCGGGGTGACCGGACAGGACACGTCCGTGGACGCGGACCTCACCGGACGCCAGAACCTGCGGCTGTTCGCCCGGCTGCACCGTGTGGCCGACGCGGCGGCGCGCACCGGAGAACTGCTGGAGCGCTTCGGGCTGACCGAGGCCGCCGACCGGACCGCGTCCACCTACTCGGGCGGCATGCGGCGCCGCCTCGACCTCGCGGCCGGCCTGCTGCGCCCGCCCGCCGTGCTGTTCCTGGACGAGCCGACCACCGGCCTCGACCCGGCCAGCCGCAACCGCATCTGGGACGCCGTGCGCGAGCTGAAGCAGCAGGGCACGACGGTGGTGCTGACGACCCAGTACCTGGACGAGGCCGACCGGCTGGCCGACGACATCGCCCTCGTGGACCGGGGCCGCATCGCGCACACCGGATCGCCCGCCCAGCTCAAGGCCCTCATCGGGACGCGCGCCGAGGTCGTCGTCGCGCACCCGGACGAGATGACGCGGGCGGCCGCCGTCCTGGACCGGCTCACCGGCGCCGAGCCGGTCCTCGACCACGAGCGGGGCGCCGTCGGCGCGGTCGCCACCGACCCGACGCTCACCCTGCCCCGTTTGGTCCGCGAACTCGACGCGGCGGGCGTGCCGTTGCTCGACGCCAGCCTGAGTCCACCCACCCTGGACGACGTCCTCCTCCGGCTGACCGGAGCGTCCCACGACAGCGAGGAGATCGCGGCATGAGCACGCTCACGTACGACGGCACGGCGATGGTGGGCCGGCAGCTGCGCCGGGTCCGCAACAACCCGGGCCTGGCGATCCTCACCCAGATCATGCCCATCAACATGCTGCTGTTCTTCGGCTACGTCTTCGGCAGCGCGCTGGCGGTGCCCGGCCGGGAGTACCGCGCCTTCCTCGTACCCGGACTGCTGGCGGCGACGGCGGCCGGCGGGATCATGACCGGGATGTTCCAGGCGGCGCAGGACACCCACCGGGGGGTGATGGACCGGTTCCGCACCATGCCGGTGAGCCGGGCGGCCGTGCCGCTCGGGCAGGCGGTGGCCGACCTCGTCGTCACCGCGGCCGGAACGGTGCCGCTGCTGCTGGTCGGACTGGCCGTGGGCTGGCGGATCGAGGGGGGCGCCGCGCGCGCGGCGGGCGCCGTGGGGCTGCTGCTGCTGTTCCGGTTCGCGTGCACCTGGATCGGGATCCTGCTGGGACTGCTCACGCGCAGCGAGGAGGCGGCCGGTCAGCTCGGGGCCTCGACCTTCGTCCTGCCGCTGCTGTCCAACGCCTACATCCCCACCGGCAACCTGACCCCCTGGCTGCGCACCCTGGCCGAGTGGAACCCGATCAGCGCGATGACCACGGCGCTGCGCGACCTCTTCGGCAATACCCCGGTCCCCCAGCACGCCGCCTGGCCGACGGCCCACCCGGTCGCGGGGACGCTGGCCTGGTGCGCGGTGCTGCTCACCGTCTGCGCGCCCCTGGCGGTACGGCGGTACGCGCGCGCCGAGGGCTGACGGCGGCGGGGCGGAGTGGGCCCGGGTGGGCCGGGGGGCGGGGCAGGCCCCGACCACGACGGAGACATGCCGAACGGGCGCCGCGGACCGTGGGGATGGCGGGCGGCGAGAGCGCGGCGCCGCGCGGGGACGGAGTGGCGGCTCGGTCCGGTCCCGGACCCGTGCCCCGGGGGACGCAGGTCCAGGAACGTCCACGGCGCCCTCCGGAGGTGCCGGAGAGGCCGGAGACGGCGGTGTCGCTCAGTGCCCGCCGAACAGCGAGCGGCGCAGCCGGCGCAGGGGCGCGAACAGCGACACCCGGCGCATCCGCGCACCCCTGCCCGTGCGGTCGTGCACGTCACGCGCGGTCAGTTCACGCATCAGCAGCGTCGCCTCGGCTGCCTCGCGCTGCGGGACGGCAGGACCGCCCAGCACCGCGAGATGGCGGTCGAGGCGCGAGCTGGTCGCGCTGCTTCCGCAGGTGATCGCAGGGACCCTCGCCCTGCTGCGCACTGTTATCTGCTCCATGTCACTCCCCACCCGTACGAGTCCACCCGGCCCGGGCAGGCTAACCCTATCGCCCCGCATGGGCATGCGTGTATCACGGTCGCAGGATTCACCTTCTCCGTAAGGGTGTTGACGACTACGCTCCGAATCCGACCGGTTCCGCGGCGAGTTGAACAAGGGCTGGCAGGCGGGCCGTGACGCCTGCGGGCACCGGCGCGCGGTCACGGCGAGTGATGTGGGGCTTCGCCGGGACCGCAGCGGCCCGAGGGCGTGTCCCGGGCGCACGAACGCCCGCCCCCGGACCGTGGGGGCGGGCGTCGCATCGCTGTCCTCGTCACCGTCAGAACGTGGGCGATCTCACGTGCCCGGCTCGGACGGGGAGCGGTCAGGCGGCGTTGGCGAGCACCGGCAGGTAGCCGCCGGAGTGGCCGGCGGCCGTCGGGTGGTAGGAGTCACCGATGTCGAGCCAGTCGACGCTGTGCAGCCAGGAGCTGCCGGAGCAGATCTCGTGGCCGCTGAAGGTGGAGCGGACGTCGCCGAAGGTGAAGCCGTGGTTCGCGGCGACCTTGGCGATGGCGGCGTCGATGTGGTCCGCCGCCCCGTTGATGGCCGAGCGCTTGGTCTCGGAGAGGCCGAGGCAGGTGTTGCCGAGCAGGTAGAAGCGGGGGTAGCCGATCACGACGACATGGGCGGAGGGCGCCTTGCCGCGGATCACCGAGTAGAGGTTGTCGAGCTTGCCGGGCAGCGTCGAGTCGACGTAGGCCGTGGCGGTCGCGATACGGGAGAGACACGTGCTGTCGGACTGGAGCACACAGGTCGTCATGACGTCGGAGAACCCGGCGTCGTTGCCTCCGATGGTGATCGAGACGAGGGACGTGCCGGAGTTGAGCGGAGCGAGCTGGTTGGCGAGGACGTCGTCGGTCCGGGCACCGGAGCAGGCGGTGAAGGCGAACGACGACGGGGTGTGGGCGGCGTTCCAGAGGTAGGGGTACGCCTTCGTGCTGCGGTCGCAGTTGCCGCTCGAGCTGATGTAGCTGCCGGCACCCACTCCGGAGGAGTAGGAGTCACCCAGGGCCACGTAGCCGCCTGCGGCGGCCGGTTGCGCTGCCTGCGCCGCGGCCGTCCCGGTGAGGACGAGGCCGGCGGTCAGCAGAAGTGAGCCGACGTATGCGGCAATTCGGGAACGTCTCATGGAACCTCCCTTTAGCAGCTTCTCTGCCGCATCCGTGGTAGCAGCTACGCGCGTCACTTGGAAGTGTTCATGCCAAAAAAGCCGCGAACTTCCCCCGAACAAAGGGGTATAGGGGTGCTGATGGCCCCTCACGGGCTGCTCCGCCGGCGTGGGAGGCAGAGGCGGACAAGAACCCGTATGGGCGGGTTCCGTCGGTCCTGTTCTTCTTCCGGCGGACGGACGGGGATCACGACGTGGCCATCAGCGTGGACCACCCCGACGAGCCGCACTCCGCCGACCGCACTCCGCCGACGGGGAGGCGGGGACCGGGAGGCGGGGACCGGGAGGCGGGGACCGCGCTACGTCCAGGGCCCGTCCGCACGGCGCCGAGGAGCCGGTGAGTCCTTTCCCGTACGCCGGGTTCGCGCCGGCGGCGGGGGGCGCGGCGCGGGGTGCGGATCGCGGGGGCCGCCAGGACGGCGAGCCGGACGCTGCGGGCCGGCGCGGTGCGCCGCCGGCGGCCGACACGCGAGGCACGGCCGGGAAACGGGGTGCGCGGGGCGGTCCGGTGACAGATCATGGCGGCATGTCTGCGAACCCACACGACGCTCTGCCGATCCGGCTCAACGTCGACGACTCCGACTCGCCGTCCGACGTCGTCGACGCGCTGTTCCTCGGCCGCTTCGCGACGGGCGAGCAGCCGTACTCCCACGCGGTCAACATCGACCGGGTCCGCTCCGGCGCCACGCTCCTGCCGGACGGCGCCCAAGTGCTGCGCGTGGCCCGGGACGACGACCGCAGCGCGACCCTCGCCGAGGGCGACGGCTGGACCCTGCTGGTCTCCCGCTGGAACCGCGGGGCGGACGTCACGGTCACCGCGACCGACGCCGACCTGGCCAAGCGGATCCTCGAGCAGGCCACGGACGGCGCGGCGGACGAACCGGAGCCGCAGCCGGAGAACGTGACGATGGGCTTCTGGTACGTCTCCCCCCGGCGCGGACCGCACCGCACCACCCGGCAGATCGCCGCGGGCACCTGGGACGAGGTCCGGGCGAACTACACGGCGCCGGTCGCGAACGCGATGGACCGCCTGATGAAGACCACCCCCGAGGACATCGCGGGCCGGCTCCTGCTGCTGCACGGCCCGCCCGGCACCGGCAAGACCTCCGCGCTGCGGACCCTGGCCCGCTCCTGGCGGGACTGGTGCCAGGTGGACTGCGTCCTCGACCCCGAGCGGCTGTTCTCGGACGTCGGCTACCTGATGGACATCGCCATCGGCGAGGAGGACTCGGCGGGCAAGGGCCGCTGGCGGCTGCTCCTGCTGGAGGACTGCGACGAACTGATCCGCGGCGAGGCCAAGCACACGGCGGGGCAGGCGCTGTCGCGGCTGCTGAACCTCACGGACGGCCTGCTCGGCCAGGGCCGCAACGTCCTGGTCGGGGTGACGACCAACGAGGACCTGGAGCGGCTGCACCCCGCCGTGGTCCGGCCGGGCCGCTGTCTGGCCCGGATCGAGGTGGGCCGGCTGACCCGCCGGGAGGCGGTGGACTGGCTGGGCACCGAGGAGGGCGTGGGCCAGGGCGGCGCGACGCTGGCCGAGCTGTACGCGCTGCGCCGGGGCACCTCCCCGACGTCGCTCCCGGAACCGCGGGAGGGCGCGGACGCGGGCCTGTACCTGTGACCCGCTCCCCTGTCGGGGGACAGCGGGACGCGCCGGTGTTCTGATGGGGGTATGACCCTGTTCGTCGGGACGTCGGGATGGCAGTACAAGGACTGGCGGGGGGTGCTGTACCCGCAGGACTGTCCGGTACGGCGGTGGCTGGAGGAGTACGCGGCGGCGTTCGCCACGGTGGAGGTCAACAACGCCTTCTACCGGCTGCCGTCGCGGGAGACCTTCGAGACCTGGCGGGAGCGGCTGCCGCCCGGCTTCGTCGTCGCGGTCAAGGCGAGCCGCTACCTCACGCACGTCAAGCGCCTGAAGGACCCCGGGGAGCCGGTGCACCGCCTGATGGCGCACGCCCTCGGCCTCGGTGACCGCCTCGGCCCCGTGCTGCTCCAGCTGCCGCCCACGCTGCGCGCCGACGCCGGCCTGCTGGACGCCTGCCTGGCGTGCTTCCCGCCCGGCACCCGGGTCGCGGTGGAGCCGCGGCACGAGTCGTGGTGGACGCCGCCGGTGCGCGCCGTGCTGGAGGAGCGGGGCGCCGCCCTGTGCTGGGCCGACGTCCACGGCCGCCCGGTCACCCCGTTGTGGACGACGACCGGGTGGGGCTACGTCCGTTTCCACGTGGGCCGCGCACGGGCGTGGCCGCACTACGGCCGCAGGTCCCTGGAGACCTGGGCGGACCGCATCGCCACGGCCTGGCCGGCCGGCCGGGACGCGGACGTGTACGCCTACTTCAACAACGACCCGACGGCCGCGGCGGTCCAGGACGCGACGGCCTTCGCCCACGCGGCCCACCGCGCCGGCCTGGTCCCCACCCGCACCCCCGTCCGACTGCCCGCCCGCACCTGAGCGGTGAGCCCCGGCCCGGCGGTCGTCGCGCCGGGACCTGGCGGTCGCTCGGGAACAGCGGTCGCTCGGGAACAGCGGCCGTACCGGGGCCGACGGCCACGCGGTAACGGCGCCCGGCCCCGGCCGACGGCCACGCCCGGCCCGGACGGGCCCCGCCCAGCCGGAGACGGGCGGCTCACGGGCGGCACCCGGGCACATCGGGCAGCGACGGCCCCCGACTGGCAGCATGGCCGGCCCGGGAAGGGCGTCATGCCAGGAGCGGAAGGGCCCGGCAGCGTCGAAGCGCCGCGCCCGGGCGCCGGAAGGGCTGTCCTCCGAGTCGCCCGCCCTGCCTCCGCCCCGCTCCCCCGGCGCTACTTCCCGTACGCCGCCCGCAGGGCGTCCCGAGCCGCCGCGAGGGCCGTGGGCTCGTCCAGGCCCAGTCGGCGCGCGCGTTCCGCGAAGGCCTGGGCGGCGGACGCCGCCTCGCGGGCCGCGGCCGAGTCCGCGGCGGCCACGAACGTGCCGTTGCGTCCCCGTGTCTCGATCACGCCGTCCGCCTCCAGCGCGCGGTACGCCTTGGCGACCGTGTTCGCGGCGAGCCCGAGGGACTCGGCCAGCCCGCGCACCGTCGGCAGCCGGTACCCCACCGGCAGCACCCCCGACCGCGCCTGCTCGGAGATCTGGGCCCGCACCTGCTCGTAGGGTGGTGCGCCGTCGTCGACATGGATGCTGAGGGTCACGGGGGTGATTCTCGCGCACCCGCGCGCCGGCCGGCGTACCGGAGTGCCGCGGGAGCGGCGGAAAATGGGAGGCGTACGGCTGGGCGCGCCCCGTAGCGTGCGCCCCCATGACCGTGATCGTCCGTGACCTCCGCCCCGACGCGCCCGCCGACCTGGAGGGCTTCGCCCGCGTGCGCCGGCTGGCGCTGCCCTTCATCCTGTTCACTCCCGAGTCCATCGCCCACACCCTCACCCGCATGCACCCCGACGCGCGCTACCGCCCGCTGGTCGCCGTCGCGGACGGCGAGGTGATCGGCACGGCGCAGGTGCACCTGGCCCACGAGAGCCCGGAGCCCGGCCAGGGCAACATCAACGTGTACGTGCACCCCGAACACACCGGACGCGGTGCCGGCACCCTGCTCGTGCGCACCGCCGAGGAGTACCTGGCCGCCCACGGCGCCGTGCGGCTGCACTCCTGGGTGCTGGACGCGCCCGGCAACCGCGCCTTCGCCGAGCGGCACGGCTACCGCAGCAGCCGCTCCGCCCACTTCCTCCGCCTCGACCTGGCGGGCGGCCCGCTCCCGCCGCTCCAGGACCCGCCGCCCGGCGTGGAGCTGCGCCGCGGCTCGGACTACGCCGCCGACCCGCGCCCGCTGTTCGACCTGGACGCGGAGACGGTGGCGGACGAACCGAGCGACGTGGGCGCGGAGTTGACCGACTACGAGGCCTGGCTGGAGGAGACCTGGCGGCACCCGCTGCTGAACCGGGAGCTGACGTCGGTGGCGGTCGTCGAGGGCCGTCCGGCGGCCTTCACCCTGGCGTACACGGACGGCGGCACCCGCTACAGCACCGGCATGACGGGCACCGCCCGCGCCTTCCGCGGCCGGGGCCTGGCCAAGCTCGCCAAGAACGACTCGCTGCACCGCGCCCGGGCGGCCGGCGTCACGGAGGCGTTCACCGGCAACGACACGGGCAACGGGCCGATGATCGCGATCAACAAGTGGTTCGGCTACGAGGTGTGCGCGACGGAGGTGCGCTATGTCCGCGAACTCGACTGAGCCGCCGGGCACGGTGGACGTCGTCCTCGTCAAGGGCGGCCGGACGAAGATCCGTTACCCCGCCGTGCCGGTGGCGGACGACGGCGTACGGATCGTGCTGCGCGCGCCGTGGGCGGGCGCCGGCGTACGCGACTTCGGCTTCGTGCGCTTCGAGCCGGGCGACGTCTTCACCGAGTACTACTGGCGGGACCGGTGGTACGCGGTCAAGGAGGTCCGCGACGGGAGCGGGCGGCTGAAGGGCTGGTACTGCGACATCACGCGCCCGGCCGTGCGCACGGGCGCGGAGCTGGTCGTGGAGGACCTGGACCTGGACCTGTGGCGCTCCGCGGACGGCACGGACGTACTCCGCCTGGACGAGGACGAGTTCGCGCGGAGCGGCCTGGCGGAGCGCGACCCGGCGGCGGCCGGCGCTGCGGTGGCGGCCCTCGGCGAACTGGAGGTCCTGGCCCGCGAGGGCGGGTTCACGGCACTGCTGGCCTGAGCCGGGCGCGCGGCCGCGCGCCGCCGGGGCACCACCGCGCACCGCCCGGCCGGTCGGGCCGGGCCGTCGGGCCGGGCCGGATCAGGTCAGCGCCACCACCGCGTACCGCTCGTCGGTCACCTCCTTGCCCCAGAGCAGGGCGTCGGCCGACAGGTGGTCGACGCGGGTGTGCCGGGCGAGGGGCGTGAGGAGAGTGAGAAGCCGCTCCCTGGGTATGCCGACGGGCGTGACCGTGCCCCAGACGCCCTCGATCAGGACCAGCCGCCCGGCGGGCCGCAGCAACTCCCGCCAGTGCCGCAGCGCACCGGCGGGATCCGGCAGCGCCCACAGCACGTGGCGGACGAGGACGGTGTCGAAGCGCCGCTCCCCCACCGGCGGGCTCGCCGCGTCACCGACCAGGAACGCCGCGTCGCGCCCCGCGAGTTTCGCGCGGGCCAGGTCGACCATGGCCGGGGAGCTGTCGACGCCGGTCACCCGGTGCCCCTGTTCCGCCGCGAGGAGCGCGAGGCTGCCCGTGCCGCAGCCGAGGTCGAGGATCTCGGCGGGACGCTCGGGCAGCCACTCGCGCAGCCGCTCGGCCCAGGCGGCCCGCACCCGGGGATCGCGCAGCCCGTGATCCGGCTCGTCGTCGAAGACGGCCGCCTGCGCGTCCCAGTCCACCGCCGCTGGAGCCGGACTCCGGCCGGCCACGTCACCATCGGTCGTCGTGTGTGCACTCATGGCCCCAAGAGTGACACCCACCACTGACAGCCGGATCGTGACCGCCGCCACAGACACACCCGCACCGATGAGGAACTCTCGCCACAAAGGTCTACCTCCGTGAGAACGCGGAACCCGGTAGACGTCGAAGGAGGCACCGATGCGCCGCATGACAGTGCAGAAGCCCCTGAGGAAGACCGACACCCGCCGGACCCGCGAGGAGACCGACGAACGTCCCGCCGGACGGCCCGAGGTCCGCAAGGACATCGCGCGCACCTGGTGGCCGGAGGGATGACCGGTCGGCGGTGCCTGAGCCGCGCCGGAACCGGCCTGCCGCGCACCCCGCGCACGCCCCCTGTCTGAACGCAGCCTCGGCGCTCCCTCAGCGCGAGCCCTAGGATCTCCCCGCCCCCCAGCAGGCGCTCTCCCCGCGTCCGCGGGGCTGGTTTCCGACCCACCCCACGGGGTCCGTCCCCCGTACCAGGGGCCGTCAGGCCCGTACCAGGGCTGGTCGGAAACGACCGTCGCGAGGAGAGTTCCGCCATGCCCGCACGCCCCCGCCGCCAGGCCGCCACGCTCGCCGGCCTCCGCCCGGCGCCGCTCGCCGCCGCGCCCGCCTGCGCGCACGACACGATGGGCGGCCCGGCCAGCAGGGTTTTCCGGTGCTACGCCGAGACCGGCGGCGACCGCACCGTCCCGCACGTCGCGGTCGGCGGCGCCGCCGCGCCGGCACTCGGCACCGCGACACTGTTCCTCTCCGTGCGGCGGCGCGCCCGCCGGGTCAGCTGAACACGGACGCGCAGGTGGTGGCGGTGGCGTGCGCCGGGTCGAGCGCGTTGGCCACCTCGTGGAAGGCGATGCGGTCGACCGTGCCGATGGCCACGTGCTCGGACAGGTCGAGCGGGCAGAGGTCCTGCAGCAGGACGTTGTGGACGTCGGAGCCGCTGAGGTACTGGGTCCGCCAGGGCGTGGCCACCTCGTCGTAGCGGGTGGCGATGACCGTGTAGTGCACGCCGGGCACGGTGTCGCCGCCCGCGTCGAGCTTGGTGACGAAGGCGGACCCGGCGATCTGGTCGGCGAGGCCGGGCGTGGCGGCGGAGAGCAGGCCGGCCGCGCCCGGGAAGTACGGCAGCAGGTTGGTCAGGCCGTCGAGGGTGGTGCCGTGGCTGTCGGGCGCGATGCCGACGAGGGCGTTCACCTTGGCGGCCCCGCCCAGGAACTTCAGGTAGTAGCGGGGCATCAGGCCGCCCTGGGAGTGGCCGACGAGGTCGGCCTTGGTGGCGCCGGTGGCCGCGAGCACTTTGTCGACGAAGGCGGACAGCTGCCCGGCCGACTTGTCGATGGGGCCGAGGCCGTTGAAGACCGGGACGCCGGGCAGTTGCCCGTAGTCGAGGGAGAAGACGCAGTACCCGCGGGTCTGGAGGTAGGGCGCGAGGCCGAGCCAGTTGTCGACGGAGTTGCCGAAGGTGCCGTGGACGAGGACGACGGGGCGGGGATGGGCGGCGGACGGCTTGCAGCCGTAGTCGTTCCAGCCCGAGCTGGGCGCGGAGGCGTGGGCGGCGGTGGCCGGGACGACGGCGACGGCGGCGGCCAGGAACAGGGCGGCCAGGTGTCTGCGGGCGCGCTGGAAGGGCAGCATCGTGTGATCTCCTCGCGGCTCAAGGAAGGTGCGACGGCACTACGCCCTGTGATCCGGATCACCAGGATGCTGTTCACTCGTCAAGTTACGGACGAGTAGCTCAAGTGTGAAGTTACGCGTCAGTAAAAACTTGGCGGGGCGCCGGCTGCGTCAACGCCTGTGCGTGACAACGCATTTGACTCACCGTCACCGGTCAGGTCGACGAGCCGACGCACCGTCCGCGGCGAGCCGACGGCCCGGTCACCAGGCCGGCCGTACGGGCCCGTACGGCGCGATCCGCGCCAGCCGCTGCCCCAGCGCGCGCACCTCGTCCTCGCCGAGTGCCGCACTCCATCCCCGCACGGCCTCCGCGGCCGACGCCTCCGCCGCACGGGTGCAGGCCCGGCCCCGCGCGGTCAGCACGACCAGCCGGGCGCGCGCGTCGCCGGGGTGGGGCCGCCGCTCGGCGTACCCCTTGCGCACGATCTCGTCGACGAGCTGGCTGGCCGCCTGCTTGGTGACCCCGAGGTGGGCGGCCAGCTCGGTGACGGTCGCGCCGCCCGGCGCCAGCCGCGCGAACGCGAAGCCGTGCGCGGGCCGCAGCCCCTCGAAGCCGCGGGCGACCACACCGTCGTGGATGCGTTGCGTCAGCTCGCCGGCGACGGCGAGCAGGGCGGCGGACAGGGCCATGGCCTCGGAGTTCTGCACGGGGACATTGAAACACCCTTGACCAATTGGTCAAGTTGCTTGACTATGAATCCCGACCCACTTGGTCAAGCAGCTTGACTACTTCCCCTGTTCCCCCGAGGAGGCCCCATGCCCGTCGTCCGCGCGTCCGAAGCCGTGACCCATGAGATCCACGGCGCCCGTTTCGTCTCGTACGCCGCCCCGCTCACCGGCTCCAGGGAGCTGTGCGCCTGGCGCGGCGAGATCCCGGCCGGCACCCGGGCGCCCGCCCACACCGTCACCCACGAGGAGATCTTCCACCTGCTCGACGGCGAGCTCCTGATCACGCTCGACGAGTCCACCGAGCGCGTGACCGCGGGCGACACGGTGATCATCAACCCGGGTGCGACGCTCACCGTGGAGAACCCCACGGACCGCACCGCCGTCTCCTGGGTCACCACCTCCATAGGCCTGCGCGCCCGCCTGGCGGACGGCACCGTCCTCACCCCGCCGTGGGCCAACTGACCGCGCCCAGAAGCTCAGAAAGAGGTCACGCGGCCAGCGTCCCCGGCATCACCGCGCGCGGACCGAACCTGGCCCGCGCGCGGTCCGCGACCTCCTCGATGCGGCGGAGCTTGTCGTCGGCGGGGTCGAAGGTGAGCTGGTGGGAGGCGTGTTCGGCGGGGTCCAGGCCCTCGGCGCGCAGGGCGAGCGCGCGGACCCGGGCGCGCTGGAGCCCCAGGGCCTCGTACATGCCGTACGCGAGGCCGGTCAGCGCCGCCGAGTGGGCGGTGGGTTCCGGCAGCGTACGGGCGCGGACGGTGGCGGACCGGTCGGCGTAGCGCACGGTGAGGGTCAGGGTGCGGCAGACCTTGTCCAGGGCGCGCAGCCGGGCGCCCAGTTCCCCGGCGGCCGACAGCAGCGCGGCGCGGTGCCGGTCGGGGTCCAGTTCGTCGCGGTCGAAAGGACGTTCGGTGGCGAGGGACCGCGAGACGGCGTTGGGGACGACCCGGCCGCGGTCGACGCCGCTCGCCTTCTCGCGCAGTTCGCGGCCCGCCTTGGCACCGATCAGCCGCTGGAGCGTCGGCAGGGGCGCGGCGGCGACCAGGCCCAGGGTGTCCAGGCCGTACTCGCCCAGGGTACGGGCCGTGGCCGTACCGACACCGGGCAGCGCGGTGACGGGCCGGTCGGCGAGGAACTCCGCGACCGCGGCCGGTTCGGCGGGTACCGCACAGGTCAGTCCGGGCCGGGCAGCGCGCAGGGCCACGCGGGCCAGCATCGGGCCCGGCCCGGCGCCGATCGCGCAGTCGACGCCGAACCGCGCGAGCGCGCGGACCCGGATCACCGGCGCCAGTTCGATCGCGCCGCGCCCGAAGTACCGTTCGGCGCCGCGCAGATCGGCCAGCGCCGCGTCGGGCGGCAGCGCCTCGACCACCGGGGTGAACTCCTCCAGCAGCCCGAGCAGCCCCGGCAGGGCCGCCTCGTACATCGGGGGCAGCTGGAAACGTACGCAGAGAATGGTCATCCCGCACTCCCTGGACTCTGGTGCCACAACTTCCTTCCGCTCGCGGGCCCTTCGCCCGCCGGGCGCAGATCCGCCCATGGGTGCATCTCGTATCCGGTGGGCATCCGGATACGGCGGTCGCGGGCGGTCTCCATCGGGTCCGGCGCCGCGGAGCCGGCGGGCGCGGGCCGGCCGTCCGACCCGGCGAGCCGGGCCCGCCGCGCACCGTCACCGTCCCCCGTGGCGGACCGCACGCCGTCCCCGTCACCGTCACCGTCCCCCGTGGCGGACCGCACACCGTCCCCGTCACCGTCACCGTCGCCCGAGGCGGACCGCACACCGTCCCCGTCGCCGTCACCCGCGGCGGACCGCGCCGCGCCGTCGAGTCCGGCCAGCCGGGTCGCCACCTCCTCCAGGCCGCCCCGGGCGCGCAGTTCGGCCAGTTCGGCGAGGTTCCAGGCGGCGGCGCCCACCACGCTGACGCTGCGCGGGCCGCGCCGCTGCACCACTCCGCGCACCAGCAGCAGCCAGGAGTGGAAGACGGTGTGCGCGCAGGCGTCGTGGGAGTCGTCGAAGAAGGCGAGGTCGACCAGACCGGTGCCGTCGTCCAGCGTGGTGAAGATGACCCGCTTGCCGGACCGGATCGGCGGGGTCTGGGTGGCCGCCTTGGCGCCCGCGACCAGCACCGTCTCGCCGTGCCGGGCCTCGCGCAGCCGGCGCGCGGAGACCACGCCCAGCTCGTCGAGGAACGTCCGGTGGTCGTCCATCAGGTTGCGCGAGGCGTCCATGGACAGCACGCCCAGTTCGGCGCTGAGCCGCTCGGCGTCGGACAGGTCGGGCAGTCCGGCCGCGGCGGTCTTCCGGCCGCCGGCCAGGGGCAGTTGGCCGCCGCCCGCGCCCCGGGCGCCCCGGTGCAGCTCGGTCAGGTGCAGTTGCAGGTCCCGCCGGTTGGCACCGAACGCGTCCAGCGCGCCCACCTGGGCGAGCCGGGTGGCGACCGGGCGGCTCGGCCGGGCCCGCTCCCAGAAGTCGAGCAGCGAGGCGTACGGCTGCCCGTCCGCGATCCGTGCCGCCTCGGCCTCGCTGATGCCGTGCACGTCGCGGAGCGCCAACCGCAGCCCCCACACCTTCGATTCAGACACCAGTTCGATACGGTGTGCGACCCCCGACCGGTTCACGTCCAGCGGCAGGATCGGCACCCCGCGCCGCCGCGCGTCCGCCAGCAGCAGCCGCTTCGGGTACATCCCGGGGTCGTGGGTGAGCAACCCGGCGTAGAAGGCCGCCGGATGGTGGGCCTTCAGCCAGGCCGACTGGTAGGTGGGCACGGCGAAGGCCACCGCGTGCGCCTTGCAGAAGCCGTACGACCCGAAGGCCTCGACGATCTCCCAGGTGCGCCGAATCGTTTCTGCGTCATACCCCTTCGCCGCCGCGCGCTGCGCGAACCACACCTTGATCCGCCCCTGCGACTCCGGGTCGGACAGCCCGCGCCGCACCCGGTCCGCCTCGTCGCGCCCGCAGCCGGTCATGAGGTGCACGATGTGGATGACCTGCTCGTGGAAGACGACGACGCCGTACGTCTCCCGCAACGGTTGCGCCAGGTCGGGATGCGGGTAGCGGGCGGGTGCCCGCCCGTGGCGCGCCTCGATGAACGGCCGCACCATGTCGGCGGCGACCGGGCCGGGCCGGAAGAGCGAGATGTCGACCACGAGATCGTGGAACGTGGCCGGCTGGAGCCGCCCCACCAGGTCGCGCTGGCCCGGGGACTCGATCTGGAAGCAGCCCAGGGTCTCGGCGGAGCGGATGAGCCGGTACGTCGCCGGGTCCCCCTCCGGCACGGAGTCCAGGTCGATCCGCTCCCCCGTCGTGCGCCGCACCTCCGCCACCGCGTGCGCCATCGCGGACTGCATGCGCACCCCCAGCACGTCCAGCTTGAGCAGCCCGAGGTCCTCCACGTCGTCCTTGTCGAACTGGGACATGGGCAGGCCCTCGCCACTGGTCGGCACGACCGGCGTACGGGCGAGCAGGGAGGCGTCCGACAGCAGCACTCCGCACGGGTGCATGGCGACCCCGCGCGGCAGGGCGTCCAGGGCCTCGACCAGTTCCCACAGCCTGCCGTACTTCTCCTTCTGCCCGGCCAGCGCCTTCAGCTCGGGCAGTTCCTCCAGCGCGGCGCGGGCGTCGCGGGCGCGGATGTGCGGGAAGGACTTGGCGACGCGGTCGATCTCGGCGGGGTCCATGGACAGGGCCGCGCCCACGTCCCGGACGGCGTGGCGGACGCGGTACGTCTCCGGCATGGCGACGGTCGCCACCCGCTCGGTGCCGAACCGGCCGATGATCTTCCGGTAGACCTCCAGCCGGCGCGCGGACTCCACGTCGATGTCGATGTCGGGCAGGACGAACCGCCTCCTGGACAGGAAGCGCTCCATCAGCAGCCCGTGCTCGACCGGGTCGGCGTGGGCGATGCCGAGCAGGTGGTTGACGAGGGAGCCCGCGCCGGAGCCGCGCGCGGCGACCCGGATGCCCATCTTCCGTACGTCGTCGACGACCTGGGCGACGGTGAGGAAGTAGGAGGCGAAGCCGTGGTACGCGATGACGTCCAGTTCGTCGTGCATCCGCTCCCAGTACGCGCGCCGCCCGGCGTAACCGCGCAGCACCATGCCCGCCGCCGCCCGGGAGGCCAGCGTGCGCTGCGCGGTGCGGCGGGCGGCGCCGACCAGGTGCGGCTCGGGGAAGTGGACGGTGCCCATGCCGAGGTCGTCCTCCGGGTCGACCAGGCACTCGGCGGCCGTGGCCCGCGTCTGCTCCAGCAGCCGGTGGGCCGTGTCGCGCCGGAAGCCCGCGGCCTCGACGATCCGCTCGGCCGCGTGCACCATGGCGCCCGGGTCCTTCAGCCAGGCCTCGCCGGAGTCCAGTTCCTTGGCGGCGTCGATGGGGACCAGACGGCGAGCGGCGTCCAGGACATCGGCGACCGGGCCCTGGCCGGGGTCGGCGTAGCGGACGGCGTTGCTGAGCACGGGCCGGATCCGCTGCTCGGCGGCGAAGCCGACGGTCCGGGCGGCCAGCCGCAGGGAGCCGGGCCCGGTACCCGTGCGGCCGTGCCAGACGGCCTCCAGGCGCAGGGCGTCGCCGTAGACCTCGCGCCAGGGGACGAGGAGGCGCGCGGCCCGGTCGGGGCGGCCCGCGGCCAGCGCCCGGCCGACGTCGGAGCCGGGGCCGAGCAGCACGGTCAGGCCGTCGGCGTGGTTGTCGGGCCAGGACAGGACCGGGGTGCCCGACGGGGGTCCCCCCTGCTCCAGCGAAGCCGGGAGCTCGGGGGAGGTGTGGGCGGCGCTGACCAGGCGGCACAGGTCGGCCCAGCCGCGGGCGCCGTCCCGGGCGAGGAAGGTGACCCGCGGGGTCGACTCGTCGACGAAGGCACCGCCGCGCACCGGCGAGCGGCGCCGCTGCGGCCCCCCGGCCCCGTCGTGCCGCGCCAAAAGGCCGTGCCACGGGGACCCGTCGCCCCGCACGGCGTCGCCGCGTCGCGCGGGAGCACCGGGGCGCGGGCCCGGGTCCGGGCGTACGCGTTCGGGTTCGGCCACCGCGAGTTCCGTGCCGAACAGCGGGCGGACGCCCGCCGCCGCGCAGGCCTTGGCGAAGCGGACGGTACCGGCGAGGGTGTCTCGGTCGGTGAGGGCGAGGGCGTCCATGCCCCGCTCGGCGGCACGCTCGGCCAGCCGTTCCGGGTGCGAGGCGCCGTAGCGCAGGGAGAACCCGGAGACGGTGTGCAGATGCGTGAAGCCCGGCACACGCACCTCCCGCACTCGTGAGCCCGCACGAACAAGCTCTCGAACATCAGTTCCACTACTCTCCCTCCACCATAAACCAATTTCCGAACGTCTGTGCGACATCCGTTCGGACGTGCCCCACCTGCGCGAACGCCCGCCGCCACGCAGCGTGCGGACATGACGCCGCCCCGCCCTCGCGCGTGCGGGGACGGGGCTCCCACCGATCCCGTGGGGCACCGGGGACCGATCCCGCGTGGGGCGGGGCCCGGCCGGTCAGCCGATCTCGGCGCCGGTCGCCGACAGCGCCTCGGTGACCGGCTGGAAGAAGGTCTCCCCGCCCGAGGTGCAGTCGCCGCTGCCGCCCGAGGTCAGACCGAGCGCGGTGTCGCCGTCGAACAGCGAACCGCCGCTGTCACCGGGCTCGGCACACACATCGGTCTGGATGAGACCGCCGACCGTGCCCTCGGAGTAGTTCACGGTGGCGTTCAGACCGGTGACCGTGCCGGTGTGCACGTGGGTCGTCGAGCCGCTGCGGGTCACCTTCTCGCCGACGGTCGCCTCGCCCGCTGCGGTGATCGTCTGCGTGGACCCGTCGTAGAGGTCGACGGCGCTCGGGTGGTCGACGGGGGCCGTGTACTTCACCAGGCCGAAGTCGTCCCCGGGGAAGCTGGAGCGCTCGTTGCTGCCGATCACGGTGCCGTCGGCGTCCGACCAGGTGGAGATGGCGGCGGTGCAGTGGCCCGCGGTGAGGAAGTACGGCTGCCCGCCCTTGACCACGTTGAAGCCGAGCGAACAGCGCCCGCCAGAGCCGGTGATGGCGTCACCGCCCGCGACGAAGGGCTTGAACCGCCCCTTGGACCGCTTGAGTTCGGCCTTCCCGCCCAGCCCCTCGACGACCCCGGAGAGCTTGGTCCACGCGGCCTGGGAGACCGTTCTGTCGGCGGTGACCACGACCTTGTCGGTGACCGGGTCGGTCGCCCACGAGGTGCCGGGCACGGTCGCGTCCTTCGTGAGCTTCGCACGGGCGCCGTCCAGTTCGGCGAGGGTGTTCTCGACGACTCTGGCCTTCGCCCCCGCCCGCTCGACCGTGCGCGCGGCGGTCCGGTCGAGCACGTTCACCACGAGGTGACCGGAGCCGGCGTCGTAGTACGCGCCCGCCGTGCTGCCGGTCCCGAGGTCCTTGAGCAGGGTCGAGGCGAGTTTTCCGGCCGCCGGGGCGGACAGGGCGCGGGCCGCGGGGGTCTGGTCCGGCTCGCTGGCGTTCGCACTCTGGAAGGTGGCTCCCGCGGCGACGAAGGCGGCGACACCCGCGACCGCCACGGCCGCTCGGCGCCGGGGTATGCGTCGGTGCTTCAACTGACGTCCTCCTGTGGGGGACCGGCCCGGGAGGTTGTGGGGACCGCACGGACCGGAAGGATGGGGCCCCTGCTCGGGCCAAGCCAAGCAGGGGGAGGAACGGCGCCCACTATTCCGAGGCCCACAGGGAGCACACAAGGTCGAGTTCTGGACGGGCATACGTCAACCGGCGTACGCCCCTTATGGCTTGAGCGTCCGAGATCGCACGACTCCCGTTCGCTCTGCAAACACTACGAGCGAGTAACCTGTCGGCGCTCTGTGAGGTCTACTCCTGTCCGGATCTCGCCCCTCGCGAACCGGGCCCGGAGCCAGAACTCCCGGACCTGCGAACCGGGCCCGGACCCGAACCCCGAACCTGCGAACCGGGCCCGGAGCCCAGAACCCCGGAACAGACGAAGGCCCCCGCACACCGGATCGGTCGTGTGCGGGGGCTCGCCTGCCGTCGGCCCTGGGGGCGGCCGAACTCACCTGTGGAGCGGTCAGTACACGTGGACCCCGTAGGCGCTCAGGGCCTCGGTGACCGGCTGGAAGAACGTCGTACCGCCGGAGGTGCAGTCGCCGCTGCCGCCGGAGGTCAGGCCGTAGGCCGTGCTGCCGCCGTACAGCGGACCGCCGGAGTCGCCGGGCTCGGCGCAGACCGTGGTCTGGATCAGACCGTAGACGACGTCGCCGCCGCCGTAGTTGACCGTCGCGTTGAGGGCGGTGACCCGGCCGCTGTGCGTGCCGGTCGTCGAGCCGCGGCGGTAGACGGTCGTGCCCACGGAGGGCGTGGCGGCACTCGTGATGTCCTGGCTGCCCACGGCACCCGACTTGGTCACCGAGCTGTTGGTGTACCGCACGATGCCGTAGTCGTTGCCGGGGAAGGAGGAGCCGGCGGTGGTGCCCAGCGTGGTGGTGTGCGCGGAGTTCGACCACCAGGTGCCCGCGCCGTCGGTGCAGTGGCCGGCGGTCAGGAAGTAGTAGTTGCCGCTGGAGTCCTGGACGTTGAAGCCCAGCGAGCAGCGCCAGCTGCTGGCGTAGATGGCGTCGCCGCCGGAGATCAGCTTGTTGAACTTGCCCGGTGTGCGCTTGATGGTCAGGGCCCCGGAGTCGGTTCCGGCCTGCTGTTTGATCCTGTTGATGTCGGCCTGGGAGACCGTGCTGTCGGCGGTGACGACGACACGGTTGGTCTTGCTGTCGACGGCCCAGGCGGTGCCCGCGACGTCGGCCTTGAGCACCGAGTCGCTCGCCTTGGTGAGCTGGGCGGCGCTGAAGGTGCTGGTGTCGGCCGCGTGCGCGCTGGGGACCGCGAACGCGGCGGCGGCCACGAGACCGGAGGCAAGGGCGACCAGCCGGGTCTGTCTCGTGATGACGGTGCGGGGGGAAGTGCGCTTGATCCTCACTTGTCGTTCCTCCACAAAGGAAGTCGGGGGCCCGCGTGGGGTCGGGGCCCGTGAGGCGCAGAGCCAGGGGCGAGTTCCGGTTTCCGGATACGTTGTGCCCCTGACAAGCGCTGTGGGGGAGTATTCGGCCGAACGGCCGGTCGGCGCAAGAGTGCCTTTCGGCCGTGCGGCTGTGTGCGATTCGAGTGGACTGTGTGCGGTCCAGGTGGATTGACGGTGGGTCAGCGGTGTGCCGGCGGCGTGCGTCGCGACTCAGCGCAGCGTGCGCTCCCCCGCGGGTATCGCGAGGTCCAGCGTGTTGCCCGGCGGCGGGAAGGGGCAGATGAAGTGGTCGGCGAACGCACACGGCGGCAGCACGGCACGGTTGAAGTCGACCGTGGTGCGGCCCTCGCCGTCCGGCGCCCCGGGGTGCAGGAAACGGAAGCGGAAGCTGCTGTCCCCACTGGTGGTGTCGGCGAACACCGCCCACAGGCCGCCGTCCGGCTGCTGGGCGACCTGGAGCGACAGGTCCCGCCCCTGGAGCGTGAACGCCAGTTCCCCGGCGAGCCCGAGGCCGCGCTCGCGCCCGTCCGCGTTGGGCACGCGCACGGTGCGGGCCTCCCCGTACGGGGTGAAGCGCCCCGGCACCGACCAGCGCGGGTCGTACGCGGTGGCCGCGATGCCGCGAAACGCCCCGCGGGCCGCGGACGCCGGGTCGAAGTCCCGTACGCCCCAGGCGCCTTCGCGCACGAGCACGACCAGCCGGCGCTCGCCCAGCGCGACCCGGGCGTCCGCCACCGCCGCGGTGTCGGCGCCGAGCCGCACCCGCCCGGCCAAGGGCCGGCCGTCGACGGTCAGTCCGTCCGCCTCGGCGGCGGTGAGCACGACCGCGTCGCCGTCGGCCGCCCAGCTGCCCGGAACACCCGGGAGCAGACCCTCCGGGTGGTCCTCCAGCCAGTGCGTGCCGGTCAGCGCGAGCGGCCCGTAGGGAGCCGACACCGTCTCGGTGCGGTCCTCGTGCCACTGCTTCCACCGGTCGGATGCGTCCGTCATGTGATCAACCCTTCCATGTGCGGCCGTGCGGCCAAACCGAGGTGCGGGCGCAGCGTGGCGCCCTGGAGCGAGTACGGGAGAACGAAGCCACCGGGGGCCCGGACGCGGCGGGTTCGGTGGTGGTGGGCGCGATCCCGGTACCGGTCACGGTCACGGCCGCGGAGGTGGTTCCGGTTCCGGTCCGCCTCGGTCGCGGTTCCGGTCAGCGCCCGAGGGCGGGAGGCACGCCCGGTACGGCCGCGACGGGCCGGCGCGCAGACGGCCCGCGGGCCCGGCTCCCCGCCCCGGCCGCCGTCCGAATCCCCCGCCCGGATGACGACCGGATGGCCCCGGTACGAAGACGGCCGCCCGGCCTGCGGAGAGGACTGCGGTGCCGACCCGGTCACGCCGCTCCTTCCGCCCCGGCCCGTCGACCGCCGTACCGGCCGGTACGGCGG
>NZ_JBHJUW010000124.1:0-26959 GCF_042268205.1 Streptomyces sp. NPDC056160 | reverse complement strand
ATCTGGCAACCCGACGCGGTCAGCTCCGCGATCTGCTGCAACGTGGCACCGATGTCCGACGTACGGGTCGTCGTCATCGACTGCACCGACACCGGCGCGTCCCCGCCGACCGCCACGGATCCGACCTGGATCTGCCGGCTCCTGCGGCGCTCGGCGAGCTTGGTCGGAACGGACGGCATGCCGAGAGAAATCGCAGTCATCTGCTGTGCAACCCCAAGTCGTGAATCAAGGTCCGGCCCCGTTCTGCGGCGGGCTCCAGGCTTCGAGATTACGGCACCGCCCCGATCATCGGCACATCCCACCCGGCAAACCCACTCAATGGGAGGCGGCCGGACAGGACACCTGCCCGGCCGCCTCGAACAGTGGGTGGCTAGGTGATTTTGACGGGGTTAACGACGTCCGCGATGAGGACGAGGATCGTGAAGCAGATGAAGACGCTGGCCACCACGTAGGCCACCGGCATGAGCTTCGCCACGTCGAAGGGTCCGGGGTCCGGGCGGCGCAGCACCTTGGCCAGGTGGCGGCGCAGGGACTCCCACAGGGCGCCGGCGATGTGTCCGCCGTCCAGGGGCAGCAGCGGCAGCATGTTGAAGAGGAACAGGGAGAGGTTGAAGCCGGCGACCAGCATCATGGCCATGGCCAGCTGCTGGGTGGGCGGGATGTCCAGGGTGAAGATGTCGCCGCCGACGCGGGCCGCGCCGACCACGCCCATCGGGGAGTCGGGCTGGCGGGGGGCGCCGTCGAAGGCCGCGTCCCACAGCGCGGGGATCTTGCCGGGCAGGCTCGCGATGGAGTCGACGGCCTCGCCGAGCCGGTCGCCCATCCACGTCACGGACTGGCCGAAGTCCTGGCGGACGATGCCGGTGGCGGCGCTGAAGCCGAGGAACCCGGCGTTGACGTACTTGCCCTGGACGATCTGGCCGTGCGAGTCCTTCTCGGCGACCTGGTTCGTGGCGATCTTCGCGTGCAGGGTGACGTCCTTGCCGCCCCGGTCGACGACGATCGGCACCTGCTTGCCGGGGTTGGCCCGGATGAGGTCGGACAGGCGGCCCCAGTCGGTGGTCCGCACCCCGTCGAAGGAGACGATCCTGTCGCCGGCCCGCAGGCCCGCTGCGGCGGCCGGCGAGGGGGCGTCCTTCTTGGTGCACGTGTCGCGGTTCTCGCTCTGCGCGATGACGCACTGCGAGACGGAGCTGACGGAGGTGGTCTGCTGGGAGATGCCGAAGCCCATCAGCACGATGAGGAACAGGGCGACCGCGAGGACGAGGTTCATGAAGGGGCCGGCGAACATGACGATGACCCGCTTCCACGGGGCGCGCGTGTAGAACATGCGCTGCTCGTCGCCGGGCTCCAGCTCCTCGTACGCGGCCGAGCGGGCGTCCTCGATCATGCCGCGCCAGGGCGAGGTGGAGCGGGCGGTGATCCGGCCGTCCTCGCCCGGCGGGAACATGCCGATCATGCGGATGTAGCCGCCGAACGGGATGGCCTTGATGCCGTACTCCGTCTCGCCCTTCTTGCGCGAGAAGATCGTCGGGCCGAAGCCGACCATGTACTGCGGCACGCGGATGCCGAAGAGCTTGGCGGTGGACAGATGCCCCAGCTCGTGCCACGCGATGGAGACCAGCAGGCCGATCACGAAGACGACTATGCCGAGGATCATCATCAGGGACGTCATGCACGCGCCTCCGCGGTCGCCGTCTGCGCTGTCAGTTCCCGGGCGCGGGAGCGGGCCCAGGTCTCCGCTTCGAGGACGTCCGGCAGGGTCAGCGTAGTTCCCGCGCGGGGTGTGCCGTGCTCCTCGACCACCTGTGTCACGGTCTCCATGATCCCGTTGAAGGGCAGTGCGCCGCGCAGGAACGCGTCGACGCACTCCTCGTTGGCCGCATTGAACACGGCCGGGGCGGTGCCCGCGAGCCGGCCGACGTGCCGGGCGAGTCCGACGGAGGGGAAGGCCTCGGTGTCGAGGGGGAAGAACTCCCAGGTGGAGGCCTTGCTCCAGTCGAAGGCGGGAGCGGCGTCGGGGATCCGTTCGGGCCAGCCGAGGCCGATGGCGATGGGCCCGCTCATGTCGGGGGGCGTCGCCTGGGCGAGCGTGGACCCGTCGGTGAACTCGACCATCGAGTGGACGTACGACTGCGGGTGGACGACGACCTCGATGCGCTCGAAGGGGATGTCGTACAGCAGGTGGGCCTCGATGACCTCCAGGCCCTTGTTGACGAGGGTGGCGGAGTTCACCGTGATCACCGGGCCCATCGCCCAGGTGGGGTGGGCGAGGGCGTCCTCGACGGTGACGTCCGCGAGGTCGTCCTTGCCGCGGCCGCGGAAGGGGCCGCCGGACGCGGTCACGACGAGCTTGCGCACATCCGCCCTGGTCCCGGCGGCCAGGGCCTGGAAGAGCGCGGCGTGCTCGGAGTCCACGGGGATGATCTGCCCCGGCTCGGCGACCGCCTTGACCAGCGGGCCGCCGACGATGAGCGACTCCTTGTTGGCGAGCGCGAGGGTGCGGCCCGCCTCCAGGGCGGCGAGGGTCGGGGCGAGGCCGATGGAGCCGGTGATGCCGTTGAGCACGGTGTGGCAGTCGGAGGCGGCGAGGTGCGTGGCCGCCTCCGGGCCGGCCAGGATCTCGGGGAGCGGCCCGGCGCTCCCGTACTGCGCGGCCAGCGCCTCGCGCAGGGCCGGTACGACGTCCTCGCGGGCCACGGCCACGGTCCGCACCCGCAGCCGGAACGCCTGCTCGGCGAGGAGACCCACCCGGCCGCCGTTGGCGGACAGGGCGGTGACCCGGAAACGGTCCGGGTGGCGCAGCACGAGGTCGATGGCCTGGGTGCCGACGGACCCGGTGGACCCGAGGACGACGACGTCCTTGGGGTTGTCCCCGGTGACGGGGTCGAAGACGAGATGCGGATCGGCGAGAGGGGCTGGACTGTCGCTCATCCCCCCATTGTGGCCGCAACGTCTCCGTCTCAGGACAGCGCGTCCTTCGGGCGGGTCCGGGGCGCGCCGGAGCGAGGCGAGGGCGCTTCGGTCGCGCGCGCTCCGGCGGCACGCCCTCGGCGTGCGCTCCGGCGACACGCGCGGGGCGTACCGCCGGGGGGCCGGGTGGGGCGTACCGCCGGGGGACGGACGGGGCGTACCGCCGGGTGTGGGGCGCGGGCGTCTACCGGATCGGCCGGTGCACGTTCTCCCGGCCGCTGGGGCCCGGTTCCGGCTCGGCGATCCACGGTCCGTCGTCCGAGGGGTCGACGATGCCTTGTTCCAGCCACTCGTAGGCGCCGCCGAGGACGCCTTTGACGACCTTGCGGTCCAGGTCGTCGGTGTTGTTCCACAGCCGGTCGAAGAGTTCGCCGACGCGGATGCGGGACTGGCGGCAGAAGGCGTCGGCGAGCTGGTAGGCCTCCCGGCCCCTCTCGCCGCGGCTGCGCAGGAGTTCGGCGCGCACGCAGGCCGCGCTCATCGCGAACAGTTCGGCGCCGATGTCGACGACGCGGCCGAGGAAGCCCTGCTTGGTCTCCATGCGGCCCTGCCAGCGGGACATGGCGTAGAAGGTGGAGCGGGCGAGTTTGCGGGCGTGGCGTTCGACGTAGCGCAGGTGCCCGGAGAGGTCTGCGTGGCCGCGGGGGTGGAACTCGGCGTACGAGCGTGGGAGTTGCCCGGGACCGGCCACCAGTTTCGGCAGCCACTTGGCGTAGAAGACGCCCGCGTTCGCGCCCGCCCTCGCCTTGTCGGGCAGGGACTTGCCGGGGTCGATCAGGTCGCCGGCGACCGAGAGGTGGGCATCGACGGCCTCGCGCGCGATCAGCAGGTGCATGATCTCGGTCGAGCCCTCGAAGATGCGGTTGATGCGCAGGTCGCGCAGCATCTGCTCGGCGGGGACGGCGCGTTCGCCGCGCGCGGCGAGGGAGGCAGCGGTCTCGAAACCCCGCCCGCCGCGGATCTGGACCAGCTCGTCGGCCATCTTCCAGGCCATCTCGGAGCCGTAGAGCTTGGCGAGGGCGGCCTCGATGCGGATGTCGTTGCGGTTCTCGTCGGCCATCTGGGCGGACAGTTCGAGCACGGCCTCCAGCGCGAAGGTGGTGGCGGCGATGAAGGAGATCTTGGAGCCCACCGCCTCGTGCAGCGCGACCGGCTTGCCCCACTGCTCGCGCACCGCGGACCACTCGCGGGCGATCTTCAGACACCACTTGCCGGCGCCCGCGCACATGGCCGGCAGGGAGAGGCGTCCGGTGTTGAGGGTGGTCAGGGCGATCTTCAGGCCCTGCCCCTCCTCGCCGATGCGGTGGGCGGCCGGGACGCGGACCCGGTGGAAGCGGGTGACGCCGTTCTCGATGCCGCGCAGGCCCATGAAGGCGTTGCGGTGCTCCACCGTGACGCCCTCGGCGGCTGCCTCGACGACGAAGGCGGTGATGCCGCCCCGGTGCCCCTCGGACTTCGGTACGCGCGCCATGACGACGAGCAGGTCGGCCACCACGCCGTTGGTGGTCCACAGTTTCACGCCGTCCAGGACGTAGTCGTCCCCCTCCGGTACGGCCGTGGTCGCCAGGCGGGCCGGGTCGGAGCCGACGTCCGGCTCGGTGAGCAGGAAGGCGGAGATGTCGGTGCGGGCGCACCGGGGCAGGAACGTGTCCTTCTGCTCCTGGGTGCCGAAGAGTTTCAGCGGCTGCGGTACGCCGATCGACTGATGGGCGGAGAGCAGCGCGCCGATCGCGGGGCTGGCGGAGCCGGCCAGGGCGAGCGCCTTGTTGTAGTACACCTGGGTCAGGCCGAGGCCGCCGTACTTGGTGTCGATCTTCATGCCGAGGGCGCCCAGCTCCTTGAGCCCGGTGACGACCTCGTCCGGGATCCGGGCGTCGCGTTCGATGCGGGCGGAGTCGACCTCCGTCTCGCAGAAGGCGCGCAGCCGGGCCAGGAACTCCTCCCCGCGCCGCACGTCCTCGTCGGCCGGGAGCGGGTGCGGGTGGATGAGGTCGAGCCGGAGACGGCCGAGGAACAGCTCCTTGGCGAAGCTGGGCTTGCGCCAGTGCTGCTCCCGGGCGGCCTCCGCCACCTGCCGGGCCTCGCGCTCGGTGACGGTGGGTTTGCTGGTCGCTGGTGCGGACATGTGGCTCACCTCGCCGCGAGGACGGGCCCCGCGAATAGGGGTCTTGGGTACTTTCGTTACCGACCGGTGCTACTGGTTCGTATGTACCCGATACCGGACGATGCCACCACCCCTCGCGCGGCGGTGGTCCGGGCGCGGGCGGGCGGTGGGAGCGCGGACGTGCCGGTGTGGTGTCATGCGGTGGAGGGACGGCGGTGGCCGGGCGGGCGCCGGGGCGGGCGCGGAGGGACCGTCCGGACACGGCAGGACCGGCCTGCCACGATCGGCCGGGCAGCTGTCGAAGCGCTTCGACAACCTCTGGGCACTATGGACACCCGCTCTCGCTGGAGCTAATGTCGAACCACCCTCAAACACACCCTGTCGGTCAGGCGCACTGTCGAAGCGCTTCACAAGGCTTGGAGAGCTGGATGGTCACCCTCGCCGAGGTCGCGCAGCACGCCGGAGTCTCGGCGAGCACGGTGAGCTATGTCCTCAGCGGCAAGCGGTCCATCTCCGCGGGCACCCGGGAGCGGGTCGAGCACAGCATCCGCGAGCTGGGGTACCACCCGAACGCGGGCGCCCGCGCCCTGGCCAGCAGCAGGTCGAACGTCATCGCCCTGATGATCCCGCTGCGCACGGACATGTACGTGCCGGTGATGATGGAGATCGCCGTCGCGGTGGCGACCACCGCCCGCGCCCACGGGTACGACGTGCTGCTGCTCACCGGCGAGGAGGGTCCCGACGCCGTGCGCCGGGTCACGGGCAGCGGGCTGGCCGACGCGATGATCCTCATGGACGTCGAACTGCAGGACGAGCGGCTGCCCCTGCTGCGCGGCACCGACCAGCCCTGCGTGCTCATCGGTCTGCCCGCCGACGCCGCCGGTCTGACCTGCGTCGACCTGGACTGGGGCGCGACCGGCGCGCTGTGCGTGGAGCATCTGGCGAAGCTGGGCCACCGCGACATCGCTGTCATCGGCGAGGCACCCGCCGTCTACGAGCGGCACACCGGCTTCGCCGAACGGACCCTGGACGGACTGCGTTCCCGGGCCCGCGAACTGGGCCTGAAGGTGCTGCACCGCCCCTGCGAGGGCGGCTACGACGCGATGGCCGCGACCCTGGCCCGGATCTTCGACGAGCGGCCGGGCACCACGGGGTTCGTCGTGCAGAACGAGTCCGCGGTCGAGCCGCTGCTCGCCCTGCTGCGCCAGCAGGGCCGGGCCGTCCCCGAGGACGTGTCGGTGGCCGCGATCTGCCCCGACCAGGTCGCCGTCCAGGCCTCGGTGCGGCTCACCTCGGTGGCCGTCCCCGCCCAGCAGATGGGCCGGCGCGCCGTCGAGCGCCTGGTGGCCAAGCTGGACGGGCGCGACGGCGAGGAGACGGTCCTCATCGCCCCGGAGCTGACCGTACGCGCGAGTTCGGGTCCCGCGCCGACGGCGCCCTGACGCACACCGCTCGCTTTCCCCTCGCTTTCCCCTCGCTTTCCCCTCGTTCCCTCCCGCCGGCTTCGGCGAACAGTCTGACGCCGAGATCGTCGTCCGTTCGAAGCCGTCGGGCGACGCGGTCACCCCGGCCCCGGGCCTCACCGCCGAACCGCTCCCCCCGCCTGCGACTTCGGTGAGGGGATCCGGGCGGCGACCGCCGAGCCGGCGGGCGGGGCGGGCCCGGCGCCGCCACGCGCTCATGAACAGTCAGGCCAGGGGAGGGACAGACGGGCCGAACAGGCGGAATGGGCGAGCAGGGGAAGGACGGACGGCCGGAGCCCCCGCACAGTCGGGCTCCGGCCGTCGTCGGTGATCGACCGTCCGGCCTACAGGGCCAGACCGGTCAGTACGAGGACGCGCTCGTAGGTGTAGTCGTCCATCGCGAACCGCACACCCTCACGGCCGACGCCGGACTGCTTGACGCCGCCGTAGGGCATCTGGTCGGCGCGGTAGGACGGCACGTCGCCGACGACCACGCCGCCGACCTCCAGGGCGCGGTGGGCACGGAAGGCGGCCTGGAGGTCGTGGGTGAACACGCCTGCCTGGAGACCGTACTTGGAGTCGTTGACCGCGGCGAAGGCCTCGGCCTCGCCGTTCACCTTCTGCACGGTCAGGACCGGCCCGAAGACCTCCTCGGAGGCGATCGTGACATCGGCCGGTACGTCGGCGAGGACGGTCGGCGCGTAGGAGGCGCCGTCGCGCTTGCCGCCGGTGAGCACGGTGGCGCCGGCGTCGGCGGCCTCGCGCACCCAGGACTCGACGCGGAGCGCGGCGTCCTCGCTGACCAGCGGGCCGACGTCCGTCTTCGGGTCGGACGGGTCACCCGTGGCCTGGGCCTCGACGGCGGCGACGATGCGGGGCACCAGCCGGTCGTACACCGAGGCGTCGGCGATCACTCGCTGCACCGAGATGCAGGACTGGCCGCCCTGGTAGTTGGAGAAGGTGGCGATGCGGGACGCAGCCCGGTCCAGGTCCTCGTCGCTCGCCCAGTCGCCGAGGACGACGGCCGCGCCGTTGCCGCCCAGCTCCAGGGTGCAGTGCTTGCGCGGCACCGAGTCCATGATCGCGTAGCCGACCTTCTCGGACCCCGTGAAGGAGATGACCGGCAGCCGCTCGTCCTGGACCAGGGCGGGCATACGGTCGTTGGAGACGGGCAGGACGGACCAGGAACCGGCGGGCAGCTCCGTCTCGGCCAGCAGCTCACCGAGGATCAGGCCCGACAGCGGGGTGGCCGGGGCCGGCTTGAGGATGATCGGGACGCCTGCGGCGATGGCCGGGGCGACCTTGTGCGCGCACAGGTTCAGCGGGAAGTTGAACGGCGCGATGCCGAGGACGACGCCCTTGGGGAAGCGGCGGGTGAGGGCGAGCCGGCCCTGGCCGCCGCCGTCCGTGTCCAGACGCTGGGCCTCGCCGCCGTTGAACCGGCGGGCCTCCTCCGCGGCGAACCGGAACACCGACACGGCGCGACCGACCTCGCCGCGCGCCCACTTGATCGGCTTGCCGTTCTCGGCGGAGATCAGCTGGGCGATCTCCTCGCCGCGCTCGACCAGCCGCTTGCCGACCTGGTCCAGGGCGGCGGCACGTACGTGGGCCGGGGTGGCGGCGAACTCGTCCAGCACGGCGTGCGCGGCGGCCACGGCCTCCTCGACCTGGGCGTCCGTCGGCAGGCTGACCTTGCCGACCGTCCGGCCGTCCCACGGGGAGGTGACGTCGAAGGTGTCCTCGCCGGTGGCCTGGCGGCCGGCGAGCCAGAAGGCGGTGGTGGATGTCATTGGACGAGTCCCGGCCCTTCCGCGTTGGAGGTGAGTGCTTGCGTCGACAACGGTAGGACGCAGACGCCCCGCGGACGCTTGTCCGGGGTGGAGCAGTGGGGGCGGGGGGTGCGCCGGTTTGGCAGAGGGGGGCGGCGGGTGGTTGCGTGGAGCCACGGGGCCGGTCCGGGCTCGGGGCGGCGGCCGGCTGTGCGGGGCCGCGGGACCCGTCCGGGGTTCGGGACGGCGGCCGGCTGTGCAGGGCCCCGGGGCCCGTTCGGGATTCGGAGCGGCGGCCGGCTGTGCGGGGCCGCGGGACCCGTCCGGGGTTCGGAGCGGCGGCCGGCTGTGCAGGGCCGCGGGACCCGTCCGGGGTTCGAGGCGGCAGCCGGCTGTGCAGGGCCGCGGGACCCGTCCGGGGTTCGAGGCGGCAGCCGGCTGTGCAGGGCCGCGGGACCCGTCCGGGGTTCGGGGCGGTGGGCTATTCCGTTGTCGTGGCTTTCAGTGCCAGCCACAGCTCCATGCGTACGTCCGGGTCGTCCAGGGAGCGGCCGAGGATCTCCTCCACGCGGCGCATCCGGTAGCGCAGGGTGTGGCGGTGCACGCCGAGGTCGGCTGCCGCCGCGTCCCACTGGCCGTGCCGGGAGAGCCAGGCCCGCAGGCTGGCCACCAGGTCCCCGCGGCCGGTCGCGTCATGCTCGTACAGGGCCCGCAGCAGCCCGTCCGCGAACGCCCGCACCGCGTCGTCCGCCAGCAGCGGCAGCACGGATCCCGACGCCAGTTGCTCGTGCTCGACCAGCACCCGCCCGCGCCGCCGCGCCACGGACAGCGCCTGTTCGGCCTGCTTGAAGGCGGCCGCCGCGGCGATCGGCCCGGCCGGGGCGGACAGGCCCACGACCAGTTCGGCCTCGTCACCGGCCTTCTGCTCGGACACGGCGGCGGCCCGCGCGGCCTCCGAAGCACCGGCGTACTCCCCGCAGGCGGTGACCGCGGCGCTGCCGTCCCCGGCCAGCACCACCAGCCGCTCCCCGTCGGGCACGACGAGCACCGCCTCGCCGGAGCGCGCGGCGGCGGCCTCCACGACCTCGGCGAGGCCCGCGAGCGGGTCGCCTCCGGTGCCGACGGCGGCCACCGGGGTGGCCGGAGCGGGCTTGGCGGACTGCACGCGCGCGTGTGCGTCGGCGTGCGCGCGCGCCGCGGACGCGGAGGCCGACTCGGCGACGATCATCCGGAACGGCGCGTCCAGCAGGCTGCCGTACAGGTCCCCTGCCACGGCCCGCGCGTGGTCGGGCTGGCCGGCGAGCAGCATGCGCAGCACGGCCGCGCCGATCCGCAGCTCGGCGGCGTGCAGGGAGCGGGAGCGCTCCGTGGTGAGGGTCAGCAGGGCGACGGCGGAGTGGACGGCGTACCGCTCGGCGGTACCGAGGGTGGCGGCGGTGCCCACGGCGAGGGCCGCGCGCGGGCGGCGACCGGTGCCGATCGAGTGCAGTTCGACGCGGTCCTCGGTCTCCGGCCCGCCGACGACGGCGGAGGCGGGCGCGGGCCGGTCGCGCAGCCGTTCGACATCCGCGGTGAGCCGGGCGGCCCTGCGGGTGGCCCACTCGGGCGCGGTGGCGACGACGGCGCCGGAGGCGTCGTAGAGCGCCGCCCAGCCGTCCACCTGGGCGGCGAGCGCGGTGAGCAGTCCCTCGGGTCCGGCGTTCAGCGCCTGCCTGGTCAGCTCGCGCTGGGCGGCGAAGCCTGCCGTGACCGCGCGGTACTGGTCGGCGGCGATGGCGGCCGAGACCGCCTTGCTGATCGCGAGGAAGGGGGTGCGCCGCGGGACCTCGAGCAGCGGCAGGCCTTCCTCCTCGGCGGCGGCGACGAGTGCCTCGGGGATCTCCTCGTAGTTCACCCCGACGGCGAAGCCGAGCCCGACCACTCCGGCCCCGGCCAGCCGCTTCACGTAGCGGCGCATGGCCTCGGGATCCTCCGCGTCCAGCTTGAGCGCGGTGATCAGCAGCAGCTCGCCGCCCTCCATGTACGGCACGGGGTCGGCCAGCTCGCTGACGTGCGCCCAGCGGACGGGCACGTCCAGGCGGTCCCCGCCCGCGCGCACGGTCAGTTTGAGCGCGGAGTGGTGGACGAGTGAGGCGAGCGTCGGGGGCATGGGACCTTCAGGTCTGCGGAGGTCTGGGCGATCTGGCGATCTGGTCGATCCGGTGATCGGTCGATCCGGTTGATCTACTGATCTGGTTGATCTGGTTGATCTGGTGATCGTTGCGGAGTTTTGGCCGTCGCGTATGAACGGCCTGTGTCGATTCTGCCTCACTGTACGGTCGGCGCGAACCGGACGCCCGTCCGGGGCCCCGGGGCCGTCCGGGTCCGTCCGGGGCCACCCGGCCGCACGGTCGGTGAGCGAGGCGGTGGGCGCCGGTGGCGGGGGCCTGTGGCGGCGCCGGCGAGGGTTTCAGCCGCGCAGGTCCACCAGGAGCGGGGGCGCGTGCTCGCCCGCCACGCTCGTCAGCGACAGCACCGCATGCCCCGGCGGGACCTCGTGGGCCAGTTGCGAGGCGGACCAGCGCTCCCGCTCGACCTGCTTGGTGGTGACGGCGTCGGTGGTCACCGCCTTGCCGGTGACCAGCTTGCGCAGCGCGTGGATCGCCCGGGTCATCGGCTGGTCGGCGAAGACGGTGTGCTTGGCGACCTCCTTCGTCTCCACCCACTCGGTGCCCCAGGCGTGCGCGAACCGGCTGCCGTCCCAGGTGGTCACCCCGGACAGCGCCATACGGCAGCCCACGGCCGCCAGCAGCGGCCCGTGCAGGGCCTCGGGCACGTCCGCGACCGAGCGCAGCGCGAGGACGACGCCGGCGTTCTGCGCGCGCAGCCGCTGGATGCGGCGCACCGACTCGGCCGTGACGCTGCCGGTCGCGTCGTCGAGGACCAGGCAGGCGAAGTGGGGGCGCCGGGCCTCCCGTACGACGCTGTGGAACTGGGCCAGGACCAGCCGGGTGACGATCCGGGACGCCTCCTCGTGTCCGCGCTCGGGCAGGTCGATGCGGACCCGCAGCGGATGGTGGGCGACGGCGCGCAGTGAGAACGGGCGGCTGCCGGTGGCGGTGCTGCCGAAGAACTCGGCGAAGACCGGCCGGTCGAGCAGGGCGAGCCGGTCGGCCAGGACCGGCCCGGCGTCCGCCGCGCTGCCGGCCTGCCGCATCCGGGCGTCCAACTCACGCCGCATCACGGCGTGCCCGTCGGAGCGCCCGCCGACGCCCTCGGGCGCGCGCTCGCCCGCGGCGAGCCCCGCCCGCAGGGCCGCGAGGGCCCCGGGGTCGCCCTCCAGCAGTTCACGCAGCACCGGCAGCGTCGGGAAGCGGCCGTGCACCGCCCGGTAGGGGCCGAGCAGCTGGGAGAGGGCGGTGGTGGCGCTCTGGGTGCCCACGGTGTCGAGGTCTCCGACCAGCGCCTCGGCCAGGAAGGCGGCGGCCTCGTCGGGGTCGAGGGACTCGGCGTACGGGTCGAGGTCGTGGGCGGAGGCGGGATCGCCGATCCGCACGACGACGTCGTACGCGCCGTCGGGGCCGAGCGGCGTACCGGCCGCGCAGACGGCGACGACCGCGCAGCGGCCGGTCAGTGCCTGGAGGGTGAGCGCCTCGGTGACCGGCCCGACCACGTGCCGGGTCTTGCCGGAACCGGGCGGCCCCACGAGCAGCAGCGAGGTGCCGAGCTGCTCGGGTCCGAGGGCGGCGCCGGCGTCGTGGTAGGCACGCGGTGCCCGCTCCCCCGCCACCCAGCGCCCGAGCCGTACCTGGCCTTCCAGCAGGTCGTGCCGGGCGGCGCGGGCGGGCAGGTCGCGCGCGCCGGACGGGTGGGTCCAGGCGGCGCCGCCCTGGCGCAGCACGGTGTCGGCGAAGACGGCGGGCCCGCCCTCGCGCCGCGCCTCGCCCCAGGCCCGCTCGACGCGGGCGCAGTCGACGTCGTTCATCCGCCCGGCGGCCACCTCGGCGGTGAGCACGTCGGCCGCCTGGTAGTGCCCGGCGCGCCGCAGCTCGGGCCACTGCGAGCGGGGTACGTCGGCGGGCGGCGGCGCGGCGGGATCGGCGGCGGCCCGGCGCCGGGCGACCAGCTCCCGGCCGTACGCCCACCAGCCGCCGAGCCGGGCGAAGGGCCACAGGACCAGGAGGGTGATCAGGGCGTAGAGGCTGTCGGTGAACAGCTGCGAGGCAAAGAGGTCGTAGCCGCCCGAGACCAGGGCCACCAGGGAGAACAGCGGTGCGACGACCGGTACCGCGTCCCAGCCGACCAGCGGAAAGGCCTCCGGGAAGACCAGGCTGAGCGCGCCGAGCGCTCCCACCGCGGCGAACAGGGCCCGGGAGGGCTGCGGGCGGAGGCCGACGAAGTGCCTTGCGACCTCGGGCCAGCTGCCCAGCCGTCCGACCCCGTAGACGAGAACGGCGAAGAAGACGCCGTCGTAGACGACCCGGGCCTCCCGCCCCTGCCACCCCTTCGGCGAGACGGTCCCGCCCCACCACCAGTCGTCCGGTGTGAACAGTTTCAGGGGGGCCGACTCGTAGGGCAGGGCGCCCTGCCGCCACAGCGACCACACCAGCAGGGCGACGACCAACGGGATCAGCAGTCCGACGACGGTGATGGACGGCAGCCGGCCGCGGGTGTCGTCACCGCCCTTGGGTGGCCGGTGGCCGAGGCGCCAGACACCCGGCGCGGCAGCCGGGCGGGGCATGTCGAGCCAGTCGGCGACGGCGGCCCGCTGGGGGTGCTGAGGGGGCAGCGGTGGCAGCGGTGATTCGTACGGCGCCTGTGCGGCCGGTGGGCGTGTGGGCCGGGGCGGCGTCGCGGGGGTGTCCCGCGGCGCCGCCGGGCGAGGCACCGGGTACGCGTGTTCCGGATGCGTGCCCCGGGCGTCCTGCGTCCCGTCGTCCATCTCCCCTGCCCCCTGAGCTGCCGTTCCGTCCACGGTTGCGTCCACCGTCAGCGAGTCAATGTAGCGCCCGCGCCAAGGGAGTTCACCGACCGTGCGGCAAGCCGCACGCCACGGCACCGACACCCGGCACGCTCGCCCCCGCACCCCTTCTATATCCACCACGGACAACCGCGACCGCCGACAACGCCCACATGGAGCATGCCCACCCTCCTTCTGCCGCCCTAACCTGCGAGAAAGGGAGGAAAAGCGTCCAGAGAACGCCGTCCTCGACCAAGCCCCCCAACGCAAGATCTCTTCAGGGAGCCCCCATGACCGCACTTGAGCAGGAGCGCCGCGTCGTCACCGCCATTCCCGGCCCGAAGTCGCAGGAGCTGCAGGCCCGCCGTACGGCCGTGGTCGCGCAGGGCGTGGGCTCCACGCTGCCGGTCTTCGTCACGCGCGCCGGCGGCGGCATCATCGAGGACGTCGACGGCAACCGCATCATCGACTTCGGTTCCGGCATCGCCGTGACCAGCGTGGGCGCGTCCGCCGAGGCCGTCGTACGCCGCGCCTCCGCGCAGCTCGCCGACTTCACCCACACCTGTTTCATGGTCACCCCCTACGAGGGCTACGTGGCCGTCGCCGAGGCGCTGGCCGAGCTGACCCCGGGTGACCACGCGAAGAAGTCGGCGCTCTTCAACAGCGGCGCCGAGGCCGTCGAGAACGCGGTGAAGATCGCCCGCGCGTACACCAAGCGGCAGGCCGTCGTCGTCTTCGACCACGGCTACCACGGCCGTACGAACCTCACCATGGCGCTGACGGCGAAGAACATGCCGTACAAGCACGGTTTCGGCCCGTTCGCCCCCGAGGTGTACCGCGTCCCGGTCGCCTACGGCTACCGCTGGCCGACCGGCCCCGAGAACGCGGGTCCGGAGGCCGCCAAGCAGGCCATCGACCAGATCACCAAGCAGGTCGGCGCGGACAACGTGGCCGCGATCATCATCGAGCCGGTGCTCGGTGAGGGCGGGTTCATCGAGCCGGCCAAGGGCTTCCTGCCGGCGATCCGCCAGTTCGCCGCCGACAACGGCATCGTCTTCGTCGCCGACGAGATCCAGTCCGGCTTCTGCCGCACCGGCCAGTGGTTCGCGTGCGAGGACGAGGGCATCGTCCCCGACCTGATCACCACCGCCAAGGGCATCGCCGGCGGTCTGCCGCTGGCCGCCGTCACCGGCCGCGCCGAGATCATGGACGCCGCGCACGCGGGCGGCCTGGGCGGCACCTACGGCGGCAACCCGGTCGCCTGCGCGGGTGCCATCGGCGCGATCGAGACGATGAAGGAGCTGGACCTCAACGCCAGGGCGAAGGACATCGAGGCGGTCATGAAGTCCCGCCTGTCCGCCATGGCCGAGAAGTTCGACATCATCGGCGACGTCCGCGGGCGCGGCGCGATGATCGCGATCGAGCTGGTCAAGGACCGCGCGACCAAGGAGCCGGACCCGGAGGCGACCGCGGCGCTCGCCAAGGCCTGCCACGCCGAGGGCCTGCTGGTCCTGACCTGCGGCACCTACGGCAACGTCCTCCGCTTCCTGCCCCCGCTGGTGATCGGCGAGGACCTCCTGAACGAGGGCCTCGACATCATCGAGCAGGCGTTCGCGCACATCTGAGCGGCACGTCCGCACGGGTGGCACGGCGGGCGGCAGACCGTGTGAAGAAGGTGTGCGGGGTGGATGTCGGGTCGCCGATCGCCCTGTCCCGCGCGCCCGCCCTGCCGTAGGTTCTCTTCCAGATGAGAGATACACCCCGCCCGCAGGTGACTGCGGGCGACATCAGGCCGTAGCCTCCCCAGCTTCGACCTGGTCCGTGCCTCGCGCACACCACCGGAGCCCCCGGGCTCCGGGTCTCCTCACCGATCGGACGGTCGCTCGCCCCAAACCCCCCGGGGCGCGCGACGTTCCGGTCAGGACGGTCGCAATCGCATGGACGGCCGCCCTTCGAAGGGCCGACGCAGAACCCCCCCTTTGCGCCGGCCCTTCGGCATGTCCGGGGCCGGGCCCCGGCGCACCCGGCCCGCGGGCGCGGGGAGCCCTTTCTGCGAAGCTGTGTGCCGTGCCGAACCCTCGAACGAGCCGAACGAGCCGAACGAGCCAGGCGCCCCGGACGACCCGGACGACGGCGCTGATCGGGATTCCGGTCACGGTCGCGGCCTTCGCGCTGATCACCTGGCAGGTCATGGTCCGGGGGCCGTTGCTGGGTGCCGACCGGCGGGTCAGCCGTGCCCTGCTGCGCCCGGACCGTTTCTCCGAGGTGCTGTCGGACCTCGGGAACGTGCAGGTCGCCCTGCCCGTGCTGCTGGTGGTGCTGGCGTACGTGGCGTGGCGCGGGCGAGGTGCCGGGGTGGGACGGTGGTGGGGGCCGCCGCTCGCCGCGTCGGCGGTGACGGCGGTACTGCCCCTGCTGCTCGTGCCGCTGAAGGAATGGATCGCGCGGCCGGGCACCCCCGCCGTGCCGCCGGGGACCGGGTACTTCCCCTCGGGGCACACGGCGACGGCGGTCGTCGCCTACGGGGGTGCGGTGGTCGTGCTGTGGCCGTGGCTGGGTACTTCGCTCGCCCGGCGAGTGGCGGTCGCCGGGGGCGCGGTGCCGGTGCTCGGGGTGTCGTACGGGCTGGTGCGGCGCGGCTACCACTGGCCGCTGGACGTGGTGGCCAGTTGGTGCCTGGGGGCGGTGCTGCTGGCGGTGCTGTCCGCGGTGCTCAGCCGAAGTACGCGTCGAAGTTCTTCTGGAACTGCCAGCCGCCGAAGCGGTCCCAGTTGATCGACCAGGTCATGAGACCGCGCAGGGCGGGCCAGGTGCCGTGGGTGGTGTACGAGCCGCAGTCGGTCTTCCGGGTCAGGCAGTCGAGGGTCTTGGTGACCTCGGCGGGCGCGACGAAGCCGTTGCCCGCGTGGGTGGAGGCCGGCATGCCGATGCCGATCTGGTCGGGGCGCAGCGGCGGGAACATGCGGGTGGTGTCCCCGGCCACCGGGAAGCCGGTCAGGAGCATGTCGGTCATCGCGATGTGGAAGTCGGCGCCGCCCATGGAGTGGTACTGGTTGTCCAGGCCCATGATCGGGCCGGAGTTGTAGTCCTGGACGTGGAGCAGGGTCAGGGCGTCACGCAGGGCGTAGATGACCGGGAGGTAGGCGCCGCAGCGCGGGTCCTGGCCGCCCCACTTGCCCGTGCCGTAGTACTGGTAGCCCATCTGGACGAAGAAGGTCTCCGGGGCCATCGTCAGGACGAACTTGTCGCCGTACCTGGCCTTCAGGGTCTTCAGGGCCGAGATCAGGTTGACGATCACCGGGGTCGTGGGGTTCCTGAAGTCGGTGTCGTCGGCGTTCAGGGAGAGGGAGTGGCCCTCGAAGTCGATGTCGAGGCCGTCCAGGCCGTACTCGTCGATGATCTTGGATACGGACGAGACGAAGGTGTCCCGCGCGGCCGTGGTGGTCAGCTGCACCTGGCCGTTCTGGCCGCCGATGGAGATGAGGACCTTCTTGCCCGCGGCCTGCTTGGCCTTGATGGCGGCCTTGAAGTCGGCGTCGCTCTCGACGCCGGGGCACTCGGTGGTGGGGCAGCGGTTGAAACGGATGTCGCCGGAGGTGACCGAGGTGGGTTCGCCGAAGGCCAGGTCGATGACGTCCCAGCTGTCGGGGACGTCGGTCATACGGGTGTAGCCGGAGCCGTTGGCGAAACTGGCGTGCAGATAGCCGACGAGGGCGTGGGTGGGCAGACCGGGGTTGCCGCCGTTGCCGGGACCGCCCGGGTCCGCCGTCGTCGTCGCGGTCACCGCCGCCGACTTCGCGGACTCGCCGGCGTCGTTCACGGCCGCGACCTGGAAGGCGTACGCGGTGGAGGGGGTCAGGCCGGTGACGGTCGCCGTGGTGCCGGCGGCCGTCTGGACCTTCGTGCCGTCGCGGTAGAGGGCGTAGCCCGTGGCGCCCGTCACCGGTGACCAGGACAGGGCGACGCTGGTGGCGGTGACGGTGCCGGTCTTCAGGCCGGTGGGGGTGGCGGGCGGCTGCTGGCCGGGGGCGCCGCCGGGGCCCGTGAGCGAGATGTCGTCGGCGTAGTAGGCGCCGGTGCCGTACCAACCGTGGGTGTAGATGGTGACCTGGGTGGTGGCGGCGCCGGTGCGGAAGGTCGTGGTGAGCTGCTGCCAGTCGGCGGCGGACTGGGTCCAGGTGGAGGTGTCGGTGGTGCCGGTGCCGCTCGCGCCGAGGTAGACGTAGGAGCCGCGGACGTAACCGGACAGCGTGTACTGGGAGTTCGGCTGGACGGACACCGTCTGGGCACACTGCGCGTTGTCGCTGCCGGCCGGGGTCGCCTGGAGCGCCGCCGTGCCCGCGTGGACGGGGCTGGTCACGGTCTTGCCGGTGGCCGTGCAGGTCCAGCCGTCCAGGCCGGACTCGAAACCGCCGTTGCGCGCGAGATCGGCGTCGGCCGCGCGGGCCGCCGACGCGAGCGCGGTGACGCCGGGCACGGCCAGGAGCGTGGCGGTGAGCCCGGCGAGCAGCCGGCGGGCGGCCGTCCGGTGTCGTCTGTCGCGTTCCACAAGTACCTCCGGTCAGGGGAGTGGGGAGGGTGGAGCGCGCCCAATTTGGTCCAGACCAATGGGGTTGTCAAGACCTCTGGCGCCACCTATGACGCCACTCCTTACCCCCTACGCCGCCCCCGGGCCCTACGGCATCCCGGAGCCCTCTCCCCTCCCCGACCCCGAACCCCTTGCGGCGGGCCCGGCCCATGCCGCACCCCCCGCCCACCGGTTCCCGGACCTCAGACCCCAGACCGCCGGGCAGTGGGGCAGCTGATCGCCCGCGCCCGGCCCCCCGTCATCCGTCGTCACGTGTCGTCCCGCGGCGGCTCCGTGGCCAGGGACGCCGCCGCCTCGTGCATCGCGAGTTCCAGCAGGGCCGGGTCGGTGAGGGTGCCCGAGCCGTCGGGCGGGACCAGCCAGCGCAGGCTGCCGGCGGTCCTGCCGGGGTCCGGGACGACGATCCAGGTGCCGGGGCCGGCGCTGCGGATGCCGGTGCCGAGCCAGCGTGCCGCCGTGCCCGGTGGGACGAGGAAGCCCAGGCGGCCGTCGCCGAAGTCGGCGAGGACCGGGCCGAGTCGGTCGAGCACCCGGCTCAGCACGTCGAGCGTGGGGTAGCCGAGGTCGCCCGGCAGGATCAGGACGTCCCAGGCCTTGCCCGCGGGCAGCAGCGCGACACCGCGCGGGTCGCGCTCCCACTCCCTGCGGCAGGCCCGCGGGTCCGGTGCGACGGATGCCAGCCACTCGACCGCCGTCTTCGTCCCGGTCATGGAGAGACCTCCCTCTTCGTCGTGGACGCGGTGTCGCGCCCACGAGGGAGAGGGAGGCCCCCGTCACGGCATTACGCGGGTTCGGGAACCGAGTCGGGGTGATGCACGTCACATTGCTGATCACCCCGGTGGGTCCCCCGGCGGCCCGCCGGTCCTCAGCTGTCGAAGCCCAGGCCCAGGCGGTCCAGCGTGCGCAGCCACAGGTTGCGCCGGCCCTCGTGGGCGTCCGCCCGGGCCAGCGACCACTTGGTGAGCGCGATGCCGGTCCAGGCCAGCGGCTCGGGCGGGAAGGGCAGCGGCTTCCTGCGCACCATCTCCAGTTCGGTGCGCTCGGTGCGCTCGCCGGCGAGCAGGTCGAGCATCACCTCGGCGCCGAAGCGGGTGGCACCCACGCCCAGGCCCGTGTACCCGGCCGCGTACGCCACCTTGCCCTGGTGGGCGGTGCCGAAGAACGCCGAGAAGCGCGAGCAGGTGTCGATCGCGCCGCCCCAGGCGTGGGTGAAACGGACGCCTTCGAGCTGCGGGAAGCAGGTGAAGAAGTGCTTCGCGAGCTTCGCGTACGTCTCCGGGCGGTCGTCGTGCTCGGCGCGCACCCGGCCGCCGTAGGGGTAGACGGCGTCGTAGCCGCCCCACAGGATCCGGTTGTCGGCGGAGAGCCGGAAGTAGTGGAACTGGTTGGCGGAGTCGCCGAGCCCCTGACGGTTCTTCCAGCCGATGGACTCGCGCTGGGCGTCGGTCAGCGGCTCGGTCATCAGGGCGTAGTCGTAGACCGGAACGGTGTACGACCGGACGCGCTTGACCAGGTTCGGGAAGACGTTGGTGCCCAGCGCGACCTGGCGGGCGCGGACGGCACCATAGGGGGTGCCCACGCTCATCCCGGCGCCGTACGGCCTGAGGGTGAGCGCGGGGGTGCGCTCGTGGACGCGGACGCCGAGCCGCAGGCAGGCCTCCTTCAGGCCCCAGGCCAGCTTGGCGGGGTGGAGCATGGCGACGCCCCGGTGGTCCCACAGCCCGGCCTCGAAGGTGGGTGAGGCGACCTGCTCGCGCACGGCGTCCCGGTCGAGCAGTTCGAGGCCCTCGGCGAGGCCCTTCTGCTCCAGCTCGGCGTGCCATTCCCGCAGTTCGCGGGCCTGGTACGGCTCGGTGGCCACGTCGATCTCGCCAGTGCGCTCGAACTCGCAGTCGATGCCGTGGCGGGCGACCGCCTCCTCGATGGCGTCGAGGTTGCGGGCGCCCAGTTCCTCCAGCTTGTGGATCTCGTCCGGCCAGCGGGTGAGGCCGTTGGACAGGCCGTGGGTGAGGGAGGCGGCGCAGAAGCCGCCGTTGCGCCCGGAGGCGGCCCAGCCCACCTCGCGGCCCTCCACGAGCACCACGTCCGCCCGGGGGTCGCGCTCCTTGGCGATCAGCGCGGTCCACAGTCCGCTGTAGCCGCCGCCGACGACGAGCAGGTCGCAGGTCTCCGTGCCGGTCAGGGCCGGCTCGGGGCGGGGGCGGCCGGGGTCGTCCAGCCAGTAGGGGGCGGGCTGTGCCTCGGACAGTGAACCGGTCCAACGGGTCATGGCGCTCGGGGCCATGATTTCAACTCCCCACAGGGTCGTGTTTCAGGGGTATTCCGGAGCCGTCATGCTTTCTGCCTGGTACGGCGATTGCCGATGACCATGGAGACGAGCACGAACAGTACGGCGATGACGAACATGGCCGTACCGATGACATTGATCTGAACGGGTGTGCCGCGCTGTGCCGAACCCCAGACGAACATGGGGAAGGTGACGGTGGATCCCGCGTTGAAATTGGTGATGATGAAATCGTCGAAGGAGAGCGCGAAGGCGAGCAGCGCTCCCGCGGCGATTCCGGGGGCCGCGATCGGCAGGGTGACCCGGACGAACGTCTGGAACGGGCCGGCGTAGAGGTCCTGCGCGGCCTGTTCCAGTCTCGGGTCCATCGACATCACGCGGGCCTTGACCGCGGTGACGACGAAGCTGAGGCAGAACATGATGTGGGCGATCAGGATGGTCCAGAAGCCCAGCTGGGCGCCCATGTTGAGGAAGAGGGTCAGCAGCGAGGCGGCCATGACGACCTCGGGCATCGCCATCGGCAGGAAGATCAGCGAGTTGACGGCCCCGCGGGCGCGGAAGCGGTAGCGGACCAGCGCGAAGGCGATCATCGTGCCGAGGATCGTGGCGCCCAGGGTGGCCCAGACGGCGATCTGGAGGCTCAGGGAGAGCGATCCGCACATTCCGGCGACGCCGCACGGGTCCTTCCACGCGTCGGTGGAGAACCGCTGCCATTCGTAGTTGAAACGGCCCTTGGGTTTGTTGAAGGAGAAGACCGTGACGATGACGTTCGGCAGGAGGAGGTATCCGAGTGTCAGGAGTCCCGCGATGACGACGAGACGGCGCTTGAGCCAGGTGACGAGGGGCATTTAGACGAGATCCTCCGTCCCGGACCGGCGGATGTAGACGGTGACCATGACGAGGATCGCGGCCATGAGGATGAAGGAGAGGGCGGCGGCCGTCGGATAGTCCAGGATCCGCAGGAACTGCGACTGGATGACGTTGCCGACCATGCGGGTGTCGGTCGAGCCGAGCAGGTCGGCGTTGACGTAGTCGCCGGCGGCCGGGATGAAGGTCAGCAGGGTGCCGGAGACCACGCCCGGCATGGAGAGCGGGAAGGTGACCTTGCGGAAGGTGGTGACGGGCCGGGCGTACAGGTCGCCGGCCGCCTCGTGCAGCCGCCCGTCGATCCGCTCCAGCGAGGTGTACAGCGGAAGGATCATGAAGGGCAGGAAGTTGTACGTCAGTCCGCACACCACCGCGAGCGGGGTCGCCAGCACGCGGTCGCCGGAGGTCCAGCCGAGCCAGTTGGTGACGTCGAGTACGTGCAGCGCGCCGAGGGCGCCGACGACCGGGCCGCCGTCGGCGAGGATCGTCTTCCAGGCCAGAGTGCGGATCAGGAAGCTGGTGAAGAACGGGGCGATCACCAGGATCATGATCAGGTTGCGCCAGCGGCCGGCGCGGAAGGCGATCAGGTACGCCAGCGGGTAGCCGAGCAGCAGGCACAGGATCGTCGCGGAGGCCGCGTACAGCACCGAGCGCAGGAACTGCGGCCAGTACTCGGACAGGGCGTCCCAGTAGGTCACGAAGTGCCAGGTGACCTTGTAGCCCTGTTCCAGGGAGCCGGTCTGCACCGACGTGGAGGCCTGGTAGATCATCGGCAGGGCGAAGAAGACGACCAGCCACAGGATGCCGGGCAGCAGCAGCCAGTACGGGGTGAGGCGGCCCCGCCTGCGCGGCGGCTTCGCCTGGGGGGCGGTGGGCGCGAGCGGGGGCGGCGCCTCGGTGACGGCGGACATCAGGCGGCGTCCTCCTCGGTCGAGGCGGCACCGGCGGCGACGTCCTGGGCGGCGTCCAGGCCGAAGGTGTGGGCCGGGTTCCAGTGCAGGACCACCTCGGTGCCGGGCACCAGGCGCGGGTCGCGGTCGATGTTCTGGGCGTAGACCTCGAAGTCGGCGCAGAGCGGGCTGTCGATCACGTACTGCGTGGAGACGCCGATGAAACTGGAGTCGGCGATCCGGCCGGTGATGCGGTTGCGCCCCTCGGGGATGTCGCCCGCGTCGTCGGCGTGGGTGAGGGAGATCTTCTCCGGGCGCACCCCGGCCAGCACCTTCCCGCCGGGGCCGGCCGGGGCCGGACAGCGCGCCTTGGGCAGACAGAGCTTGCCGCCGCCGGCCCTCAGCACGACCTCGTCGCCGCTCGCCGTGTCGACCTCGGCCTCGATGAAGTTGGAGGTGCCGAGGAAGTTGGCGACGAACGTGGTGCGCGGGTTCTCGTAGAGGTCGGTGGGCGAGCCGAGCTGTTCGACGCGTCCGGCGTTCATCACGGCGACCGTGTCGGCCATGGTCATGGCCTCCTCCTGGTCGTGGGTGACGTGCACGAAGGTGATGCCGACCTCGGTCTGGATGCGCTTGAGCTCCAACTGCATCTGGCGGCGCAGCTTGAGGTCCAGGGCGCCCAGCGGCTCGTCGAGCAGCAGCACCTTGGGGTGGTTGATCAGGGCGCGGGCCACGGCGACGCGCTGCTGCTGGCCGCCGGAGAGCTGGTGCGGCTTCTTGCGGGCCTGCTCGCCGAGCTGGACGAGGTCCAGCATCTCCTCGACCTGCTTCTTCACGCTCTTGATGCCGCGCCGGCGCAGGCCGAAGGCCACGTTCTCGAAGATGTCCAGGTGCGGGAAGAGGGCGTAGGACTGGAAGACCGTGTTCACCGGGCGTTTGTACGGCGGCAGGTGGGTCACGTCCTGGTCGCCGAGGTGGACGGTGCCCTGGGTGGGCTCCTCCAGGCCGGCGATCATCCGCAGGGTGGTGGTCTTGCCGCAGCCGGAGGCGCCGAGCAGGGCGAAGAAGGAGCCCTGCGGCACGGTCAGGTCGAGCGGGTGCACGGCGGTGAAGGCGCCGTAGCGCTTGCCGATCCCGGTCAGGCGGACGTCACCGCTGGTGTCCGCCGCGTCAGTTGTCGTCTTCATGGTCGTCACGCCCCTGTGAGCTTCGCGAACTTCTCTTCGTAGGCCGCCTCTTCCTTCTCGCCGAGCGCGCGGAAGGCGTGGGACCTGGCCGCCGTGGCCTTGTCGGGAATGATCAGCGGGTTGTCCGCCGCCGACTTGTCGATCTTCGCAAGGTAGGGCTTCACGCCGTCGACCGGAGAGACGTAGTTGATGTAGGCGGCGAGCGCGGCGCCCTGCTCGGGCTCGTAGAAGAAGTCGATCAGGCGCTCGGCGTTGGCCTTGTGGCGGGCCTTGTTGGGGATCAGCATGCAGTCGGTGGCGGTCATGTAGCCGGCGTCGGGGATGAGGTAGCCGACGTCGGGGTTGTCCGCCTTGAGCTGGACGACGTCACCGCCCCAGGCGAGGCAGGCGGCCAGGTCGCCCTTGCTGAGGTCGGAGGTGTAGTCGTTGCCGGTGAAGCGGCGTATCTGGCCCTTGTCGACGGCCTTCTGGACGCGGGCGATCGCCGCGTCGTAGTCGTCGCCGGTGACCTTCGCCGGGTCCTTGCCCATGTCGAGCAGGGTCATGCCCATGCTGTCGCGCATCTCGGACAGGAAACCGACCCGTCCCTTGAGCCGGGGGTTGTCGAGCAGGTCGGAGACCGATCGGACCTGGATGCCGTCGAGCGCCTTCTTGTTGTAGGCGATGACCGTGGAGACGCCCTGCCAGGGGTAGGAGTAGGCGTGCCCGGGGTCCCACTCGGGGCTGCGGAACTGCTCGGCGAGGTTCGCGAAGGCGTGCGGCAGGTTGGCCGGGTCCAGTTTCTGCACCCAGCCGAGCCGGATCACCCGTGCGGCCAGCCAGTCGGTGAGGACGATGACGTCACGGCCGGTGTCCTGGCCGGCGGCGAGCTGCGGCTTGATCTTGCCGAAGAACTCGTTGTTGTCGTTGATGTCCTCGCTGTACTGGACCCGGATGCCGGTGCGCCGGGTGAACGTCTCCAGCGTCGGGTGGTGCTTGCCGCTGTCGTCGACGTCGATGTACTCGGGCCAGTTGGAGAAGTTCACGGTCTTCTCCTCGGCCGAGCGGTCCTCGGTGGCGGTGCCGCCCTGCGTCCGGCCGGCCGCCGGGATGCCGCAGGCGCTCAGTGCCCCGAGTGCGCCCGCCGTGAGCGCGCCGCCCGCGCCGGCGCGCAGCAGCGATCGGCGGGTGAGGGCGGGCCTGCCGCCCGGCAGACCCCGCCCCGCGGCGTCCGGTCGGGCCGGTGGCGGACGGTCGGGCTCGTACTGCTCCATGCGCGTGGTGCCCTTTCGGGAGGATTCGGCCCGACGCGGGCCGGAGTTCGGCTATCGGTCTCCGAAGATCGTGCGGTGCCAGTCCTTGCGGACCACCGCGGTGTTGTCGAACATGACATGCTTGACCTGCGTGTACTCCTCGAACGAGTACGCGGACATGTCCTTGCCGAAGCCGGAGGACTTGTACCCGCCGTGCGGCATCTCGCTGATGATCGGGATGTGGTCGTTCACCCACACGCAGCCCGCCTTGATCTCCCGGGTGGCGCGGCCCGTGCGGTAGACGTCCCGGCTCCAGGCGGAGGCTGCCAGGCCGTACGGGGTGTCGTTGGCCAGCGCGATCCCCTCGTCGTCGCTGTCGAAGGGCAGCACGACCAGCACCGGCCCGAAGATCTCCGACTGGACGATCTCGCTGTCCTGCGGGGCGTCCGCGACCAGGGTGGGCCGGTAGTAGGCGCCGCGCTTGAGGTCGCCCTGCTGCGGTGCCTCGCCGCCGGTGACCACGCGCGCGTAGGCGCGCGCCCGGTCGACGAAGCCGGCGACGCGGTCCCGCTGGACGTGCGAGATCAGCGGGCCGAGGTCGGTGCCGGCGGCGAACGGGTCGCCGAGCCGGACGGTGTCCATGAGGGCGGCGGTGCGCGCCACGAACTCCTCGTAGAGGGGGCGCTGCACGTACGCGCGCGTGGCGGCCGTGCAGTCCTGGCCGGTGTTGATCAGCGCGCCCGCGACGGCGCCGTTGACCGCCGCGTCCAGGTCGGCGTCGTCGAAGACGACGAAGGGCGCCTTGCCGCCCAGTTCCAGGTGGAGGCGCTTGACGGTGGCGGTGGCGATCTCCGCGACCCGCCTGCCGACGCCCGTGGAGCCGGTGAAGGAGGTCATGGCCACGTCGGGGTGGCCCACCAGGTGCTCCCCCGCCTCCTTGCCGGTGCCGGTGACGATGTTGATCACGCCGTCCGGGAGGCCCGCATCGGTGGCCGCCCGGGCGAACATCAGCGAGGTGAGCGGGGTCATCTCGGCGGGCTTCAGGACGATGGTGTTGCCCGCCGCGATCGCCGGGAGGATCTTCCAGGCGGCCATCTGGAGCGGGTAGTTCCAGGGCGCGATGGAGCCGATGACACCGATGGGCTCGCGGCGCACGTACGAGGTGTGGTCGCCGGAGTACTCGGCGGCGGCCTGGCCCTGGAGGTGCCGGGCGGCACCGGCGAAGAACGCCGTGTTGTCGATGGTGCCCGGCACGTCGAACTCACGGGTCAGCTTGAGCGGCTTGCCGCACTGGAGCGACTCGGCGCGGGCGAAGTCCTCGGCGCGCTCGGCGAGCACGGCGGCGAAGCGGTGCAGCGCGTCCGACCGCTCGCCGGGCGTCGCGCCCGCCCAGCCGGGGAACGCGGCGCGCGCGGCGGCGACCGCGGCGTCGACGTCCTCGCGGCCGGCCAGTTCGTAGGTGAGGACCTCCTCGCCGGTGGCCGGGTCGGTCACGGCGTGGGTACGGCCGGACGTGCCCTTCGTCAGGCGTCCGGCGACGAACTGCGCGCCCTCGGCGAAACGCTCCTGTGCGGGGAATCGTTCCGGGGTGGCGGTGCCCGGTTTGTGCATGTCGCTCTCCTCCGCCGTCGCCGCTGTTCAGAGGCGGGTGGCGTAGCTCCAGCTCGATTTGAGTGCCGATCCTGACAGAGCACCCGGGAGCCAACAAGTGATTCCGTTGTTGCCTTTTGGTTACGCGACGGAATCTGTCGACCAGGTGTCGAGTCGGCACGGAAAAGGCAGGACGGAGTGTCAGTGGTGCGTGCCACACTCGCGTGCATGGGGAAGATCGATTCACAGGAAGCCCTGATCAGAGAGGTTCGCGCGGGGGCGAGGATCAGGTACCTGTACTTCTGGGGGCACCGGCCGCGGCCGGACGGACAGGTGGGCGCGAGCTGCCTGAGCCAGTGGTGGCCGTCGCCGTTCACGGTGGACGGGGTGACGTACGCGACCGCCGAGCACTGGATGATGGCGGGCAAGGCGCGGCTGTTCGGCGACGCGGAGGCGGAGCGGCGGGCGCTGGCCGCGGGGCATCCGGCACAGGCGAAGAAGGCAGGGCGGCTGGTGCGCGGCTTCGACGACGCGCTCTGGGCGCGCGAGCGCTTCCGGATCGTGGTGGAGGGCAGCGTCCACAAGTTCGCCGCCCATCCCGAGTTGCGCGCGTTCCTGCTGGGGACGGGCGAGCGGCTTCTGGTGGAGGCGTCGCCGCTGGACCGGGTGTGGGGCATAGGCCTGGCCGCGGACGACGATGCGGCGGCGGACCCGAACCGCTGGCAGGGCCCCAACCTGCTGGGCTTCGCCCTGATGGAGGCGCGGGAGCGGTTGCGCAAGGGGTTGGAGGGGGCGGCGGTCTGAGGCGGGGCGCGGCTGGGTCGGGGCCCGTCCCGGCAGCCAGCCCAGGCAGGGGCCGGTGCCGGTGCTTGGGTTCTAGTGGTCGTTGCAACACCCCAGTTCAAGGGGTGCGATGGACTTCGAGATCCGAGGGGACCGGACTCCGCAGGGGCGCAAGAAGCTGTCCCGGGAACGGGAGGCATACTCCCGGCTCGTGCAGCAGGAATACAGCAACGCCGAGGCATGCCGGATCGTCGGCATCGATGCGCGGACCGGCCGGAAGTGGCGCAACG
>NZ_JBHJUW010000123.1:0-27461 GCF_042268205.1 Streptomyces sp. NPDC056160 | reverse complement strand
ACCTGGCCGAGCAGGCCACCGACACCGAGCGCGTCGACGAACCCGGTGTGCCACCGGTCCCGTGTCAGCTGCCACTTGCCCGTTTCGAGGTTCTGCTCCCAGCGGGTCTTGCCGCGCCGGGTCTCGTCGATGCCCAGCACCCCGACCTCGGGCAGCGGCGCTTCGACGACCTCGCGGGCAACGGTCCGGAAGGCGTCCATCACGGTCGGCCAGGACATATGCAGATCACGGGCTGCCTGGATGACCGTGGAGCCCGCATCCCGTATCCGACGTCCGGCTGTACTCCGTAGCCTCCCGGTCAGCCGAGCGCCGGCCGGGATCTGCGGGATCTGCTCGGTGAACGATTTCCGAGGACAGGCCGGTTCGCGGCACCACCAGCGCCGCTTGTGCCACAAGAACTCCAGCCCGCGCTCGCCATAAGGGAGATCACGGGGCCGGGTGGTGGCGGAGCCTTTCACCCGGGACGAGAAGACCCCGCAGGCCGGGCAGGCCCCGCGTGAGCTACAGCGGTGAACAGACCCGGAGTTGCGAGTTTCTGCTCATCCATGCCGATAGAGTCAGTTTGACCGATTCATCAGGGAAGCTGCCCAACTAAGGGGAATGGGCTGTGAAGTGACCCCTGATCAGCGCGACGCGCCGCATGTACCGGTCCGTCCACAGCCTGTGCACTTCCGGTGCTGTTGGGGATAGGGTGACCATCGATTGATCTATTGATAGCCCTGACAACACGATGCCCCCAGACCTTGAGCAAGTCCGGGGGCGTATATCGGGTTCGAGAAACCGGATAAGGCGGTGTCTCGTGGTGGAGCGTACCCGCACCCACGCACAAATGCACAGTCAGCCCGGCTTCCGCGCTGCGTTCACGACGCCGTCGAGCCGGGGCTTCTTGCTGTGCGGACACCGCACGTCGCTCATCACCCTCACCGAGGAGGGCGGCATGTCGTAGAACTCTCGGGCGGGCGCTCCCTAGCAAGGAGCGCTCCTCGCCCTTCCCCGCCGGTTCGGAGTTAGCAGCTCCTCTGCCGGCCGTCACCGCTCTTACGGAGTACCAGCTCCGTCGAGCGAAGAGCCAGGCCTCTCGGCCTGGATGATCACTGCCTCCCAGCAGCTAGCCCCGAGGGGCTGACCCCGAAGGGCCTTTGTCATCCCTGGAGTGCACCAGGGTGATCGGAGTACATCTTGCAGTACCGCCATGGCTTTTGTCAGCTCAGCAGGCGCCCGGGACCGCCGTTCTCGGCCATTCACCCCCCAATGGTCACCTCGGCGTCACATTCCGTGACAACCGTTTGGTCCGGTTCGGGGCATTCAGCGGCTTCTGTGCCGCCGTCGTCGACGAAGGGGCCGAGAGCAGGCTCCTCGCTCTGTCCAACGGTTTTCGCCGGCTGATCCGCTCTCTTGGCCAAGAAGGCGAGGGGACGCGCCGCGCCTCCCTCCCACCTTCGCCAAGGCTGCCCGCGCTCTGCTGCACGGCACACGCCGCCCGTCAGCAGGTGCGCTTGCGGCACAGCACGCTGTACCGCGAGCGCGCCGGGGTTGACATCCCCTCTGATCGCAGCGGGGCGCATGGTCCCATCTGCAAGGCCGTCTCTGCACCCATCCCGCAGAGGCGGCGGCTCGAGCGCACCGTCGACGGATCGTCACTCCGGCAGCGGTGCGCGGGAGAAGTGTGTCCAGTTCCCTGCCCCTCACCACCACGTCCGTTGCAGGTCCGGTGCCTCGACCGCGGCCCGCGGACTCGTCCTGCCTGTCCAGCAGCCAGACGCCCGTACGGCGTCAGCGTGTCAAGGTGCCGCTGCGGTTGGTGGAGTCCCCGCACTACGCGGACGTGGCTCTGGCCGTCTACATGAAGATCAAGGCGCTCGGGCAGCGCCCGGAAGGCTGTACCGCAGGCACCACGGTGCTCGCGTCGTACCTCGGGCTGTCGCGGTCCTCCGTCGAACGCGGCATTGCCCAACTGCGCAGGCCCGGGCCGGACGGGGTGATCGAGCTCCCCGTCAACCAGCGACGGTCGCTGCCCGGCGGGTGCGGCACCACGGCGCAGCGCCGCGTACGACCGATACAGCGGGATGAACGGTTCATCTGGCTGCCGGTCGCCGCGTGCGAGGACCTGACCCCGCGGCAGTTGCGTGCGTACGCGGTGCTCTGCTTCGCCCAGATACAGCACATTCCTCTCACCGAAGGCGAGCTCGCCGGACATCTCTACCACCACTCCGGTGCGCGCGCGGGGACGACGCTGTCCGCGGCATCTGCGGGGAAGGTCGTGGATGCTCTGGAGGATGCCGGCTGGGTGACCGTGCTGCGCAGGTCGGGCGTGCAGGGGCGGCACCAGTTCATTGCCCATGACGTACCCCCGGCCCCGGGCAGCACCCAACCCTCCTCGCCTGTGGAGAGCACCTCACCGTCTTCGCGACTTGATGAGGGATCGGGTCTGGAAGCCGGTGAGGGATCGCTCGCGACTAAGGAAGACCACAGGATTGACCGACCTGATGACGAGCGCCGCCCTGACTCACCCGCCGTAGGCGAAGTACAGGTAGACAAGGGCGCTCGGCCTGTGGATAACTCGGGCTCGAACCCCGCGCACGAGCAGGTCCAGGACGGTTTCGCGCTCCGCGCGGAGCAGGAACTACCCCGCTCTCAGGCATCCCCAGCCGCCCGCGGCCACTACGACGGCCCGCCGCTGACGCTGCACCCGCGCATTGTCGAGGTCCTCGAACCCGTGCAGGTGCTGTACGAGCGAGCGAACACGTTCATGCAGCGGCGGATCGCCCGCGAGGTCGGCCGCCAGCTCGATCACGGATGTGACTCCAACCGGCTTCGGCAGCGCTTGCGTACCCGCTTCGCCGGGGTGTTTCTGTCGGACATCAAGGACCCGGCCCGGTGGCTGATGGGGGTGGCTCTGCCGAGGTGGGGCTGCGGGCATCTGGCCTGCGAGAGCGGAGTGATGTGGCCGAGCGGGGAGCCCTGCGCGGCATGTGCGGACATCCGCGCCACACGTCGACGCGAGCTCGAGCGGGAGCGCCGGATCGAGCTGGGGCAATGCCCCGACCACGGCCTGGGCGGGCCCGGGGTCACGTGTGCCGAATGCGTGCCACCGGCTCCGCGGCGCCCGGTGCTCGGCAACGCCGCCGCCCCGCCGGCGCCCGCGGACCTCTCCGTCTGCCGGGAGTGCGGCTGCCGGATCCGGCTGGTCGGTCCCGCACTCGCTGATCGGATGTGCAGGCTCTGCCGGGAAGCGAGCCGGCCGGCGCGGGCCGTCGCACAGCATCCAGACCCGGCGCCGCGGTGCTCCGGCTGGCGCGGGGAAACATGCGACCGGCCGGCGATCCCGACCCGCAGTGTGTGCGCGCGCCACCGGGCCAGGGAACTGCGCGCCGAGGCTGCCGGATGATGCGCGCGGCCGCGATCCCCCGCGCCTTGGCCGGCGCGCGGCAGGACGCGCGCGCCACCGAGGTGCGCGTCCCGCCGCGCGGTCCAGCGCACCGTGGTGCGCGCGCCTCGGCCGCACGGGTGCGCACGGTCCTCCCTCCGGCACGCACGTGCTGACCGTGCCGGCGCGCGGCGCGCGCACTGCCGCACGTCTCCCGGAGCCGACGCGCACTCAGTCAGCCGCGCCGCGCGCCGGTACTTGAGGGTGCGGGCAGCACTCCAGAAGCCTTCGGTACCGCCGTTCACCCTCACGGGCGCCGGTGACCATGTGTCACCGCTGACAGGCGCAGCAGGTCCTGCGGACACGGCTCATATTCCGCGCATCACCCCCTCGTCCACCTCCTGGCGCTTTCCGCGGCACCCCCTTGTCCAGCTCGCGGAATCCTCCCTTCCGCCCCTTGTCCACCTCTGCAACCTCCGGCGTGACCCCCTTGTCCACGCCGGCTACCGCAGGCCGGCGGCCTTGGCCAGGTAGCGGCCGACCCGGGCGGACGGCAGTTCCTATCGTGAAGCCCGGCGCTGCTCTTCCCCGCCTCGCCAGTCACCCTGCGTCATATTCTCCGGCCTGAGGGCAGACGAAGCGGGCGCGGCGGGTCTGGGCGCCGCGCACTGGGTGCAGCACGGGCGTTTGCCCGGGACGCCAGACGGTGCGGCGCCCGGTCTCTCGCGCGCACGGGAACGGCGCGCATCGCGCACCCGCGGGGCGCGTGCACCCCGCGCCGCACCGGCGCGCCCCCTTCCGCCCTCTCGGTGCGCACCGACGCGCACCGGTGCGCACCCCCTTGTCCAGGTGCGCGCACCGGCACGCGCACCTCGTGCGCACCCCTTGTCCGGGTGTGCAGCCCGCGTCGCCGCAGAGCGCGATTCGACGTGTTTCTCCTTGACAGTCCTCGCCGCCCCACGTGGTCAGACCGCGGACAAGGGGGGTCAAAAGATCGTCAGCGGCATCCCCACCGGATGACGAAGGACGGTCACGGATGTCGCACATCACCAACACCCTCAGCTCTCTGTCCGCCTCGGCCACTGACGAGGGCTCCAGCACCCTGCGGAGCCTGAACCGCGACTGGGCGGTCCTGTGCGAAAGCGCCCGCGCTGGCGACGCCGTCGCGCACTGGTCGGACGAACATCTCCCGTTCGAGGGCGCTCGCACCCCGCAGGACGTGGTGGACCGGATCACCGGTCTCTTCCGTCGTGGCGCATGGGAGCAGCACGACCAGGCGATGCTCTTCCTGCTGCGGCGGGTCCAGGAATCGGGGTCCGACCGCGACCTCGCCTGGTGCACCGCTGCGCGCGTGATGCTGCCCAAGGCCGTGTCGATGGCGAAGTCGCAGCAACGTGACGGGATCCGATGGGACGACATCGTCTCGTCGATGTTCAGCGCGCTGTTCGAGGTCGTGGGCACCTACCCGCTCGAGCGCCGGCCGCGGGGCGTCTTCGCGAACATCGCGATGGACACGCTCGTCCTGGCGCAGAAGACCCTGGCCGCCGACTACGACAACCGCTCGGTGCTGCAGGAGATAGGGGACACGCTGCTGCCGCTCGCCGGCGACCGGGCCGCGGCACTGCTGCCGTCCGGCGGTCCCGACCCGGCGACGCAGGCGCAGCTGGCCGACTGCCTGGTGCGCGCGGTCGAGTTGGAGATTGTCAGCCGCGACGAGCCGGAGCTCAGCTCCGACGACCCGCGCGCCGAACTGCTCTCCCTGGTGATGTGGGCGGTCGACATCCAGGCGCTGAAGATCTCCGACGCGCAGCGGATCGCGAGCTACTACCTCGCCTCCGCCACCCCTGAGCGCACTCCCCGTACCCGGCGGTCGATGGGCAGTGAAGGCGCGCGCCTGCGTCAGCGGGCCAGCCGTGCCGTCCGCCCGCTGCGCGAGGCGGCGCTTCAGACGCGGCGGTCGGCTGCCTGAAGTTTTCCGCCCTCCTCTGTCACACGGCGGGCCGAAACCACACCTCTACGGGTGATCCGCGTACGGCCCTCTTCCTCACTCTGACCACCGATTTCACGGGAGTACTCCATGGCTGCCGCCCCCTTCACCGGTTCCGCCCGCTCCGGTCCTCTGGCCGATGAGGACGAGACCCGCGTGGCCTCCGCTCGCATCACCGCGACCCGCCTGGGGACCGCGTTGGTGCGGGACCCGCTCGACCGGACGGTGCACGAGCAGATGCGCCAGTTCCTCGACAACGACTCGGAACCCGCGCTCCAGTCCTGGGAGGCGCTCAAGGCACGCACCCCCGAGCAGCTGAAGTCCCGCATCGCCGAGCTCCTGACGGCCCAGGCCCAGCGGAGCGTGTCGTGAAGCGGGCACGCCGCAAGGCTCGTCGCGAGCAGCAGGACTGGCCCGAGGACTCGGTCGCCGAGACCAGCGAGCCGGCCCAGACCGAGCAGGACGACGTCGACGAGCAGCAGTCCATCGGGTGGAAGACCAGTACGGCCGGGCTCGCCGGTCTGACGCGGCTGGCCCGGGCAGGCACCTGGGCGCTGATCGCCTCCGGTCCGCTGATCGGGGTCATGGCCCTGTTCGGCTCGTCGGCGCCTGCCCAGAGCGCGGCCAAGGCGACGCCCGCGGTCAAGTCGAGCGCCTCCACCGGCCCGGCCGGGTTCGCGCAGTTGTTCGTGGGCGCCTACCTGGAGGCGGGAGAGGGGACGGAGCAGAACCTGGCCCCGTACTACTCGGGCAGCGTGGCCCTCACCCACCCGGCTGGGACTCGAAGTGCCCTGCGGACCCAGGCGATGGATGCCCGCGAGGTCTCCCCCGGCTACTGGAGCGTCACCGTGGCGGTCAACGTCGCGGCGAAGTCCAAGAAGGGCGGCTACACGGACGCCGGCGTGCAGTACTTCCGGGTCGGCGTGCAGTCGACCGGCGCCGACGACACCAGCGCGTACACCGCGGTGTCCTTGCCAGCGCAGGTCGCGGCGCCCGCCGCGCTCAAGCCCGGTGACCTTGGATACCCCACCTCGCGCGGGAGCGGGAGCTCCGACCCCGCGTCCGACACCGCGGCCTCCTTCCTGAAGGCGTACGTCGCCGGCCAGGGCGAGCTCGACCGCTACACGTCCCCCGGTGTCCACCTCTCCCCTGTGGTGCCGACCCCTTACACCTCGATCAAGCTCACCAGCGTCCAGGACAACTCTGAGGACAACGCCGGCACGAAGGTGCCCGGCGACGGCGTCCGCAGGCGCCTGCTGGTCTCCATCGACGCCACCGACGCGGACGGCAACACCTTCCCCCTCACCTACGCGCTCGGCCTGACCGCGCGCGCCGGGCGCTGGGAGGTCTCCTCCCTCGACGACGCACCGGCCACCGCCGCGACGAGCAAGCCGTCCAGCGCACCGAACTCGGCGGCGCCCTCCGCCCCTTCGGCTCCCTCCACGCCCGGCGGTTCCGCGCCGCCGTCCGGCAGCTGACCACGTCGCCACGACCGAAAGAGGAATCGTTCATGCACACGCTGACCGCTGACCCCAACACCGTCGTCCTCGCCGGCGACCTGCTCGACTGGGCCACCCTCAAGACCAAACAGATCGGCACGCTCATCAAGCTGGTCGTGGGTGTGATGGTGCTCGCCGCCGTCGCGATGGCGTACTGGAGGACCAAGTCCTGGGTGGCCACGCTCGTCGCGTTCCTCCTGGGCGCCCTCGTGATGTGGGGCATCGCCAACCTGCCGTCGCTGCAGACCAAGGTCGGCTCGGAGATCGAGGACACTGCCAGCGCCTCCGTGCAGGTGCCCGGTCCCGGGACCGGTGACGTCAGGGCGCTGCTGTGAGTGCGTCCGAGGAAGACCTCATCGGGCATTCCTACACCCGCGCCCGCAAGCACCCGCTCGTCATCGGCAAACTCCCGGGCGCCGGACGGATCCCGGGCGGCCCGTACACGATCACCCAGATCGTCACCATGGTCGTCGTCTTCGGCTCCCTGGCCCTGACGCAGGCCCTGTGGGCCCACTTCGGTCTCGCGAACATCCTGATCATGATCGCGCTCCCGTGGGGGCTGGCCTGGGTGCTGCGCTACGCGCGCATCGACGGCCGGGACCCGGCGCGCGCGCTGCGGTCCCTGCTCATCCACGCCTCGGCGCCGGCGGGCGGGCGGCTCGCCGGCCGCCCGCAGCGGCAGTCCCGCCCCCATCTGACACGCACGACCTGCACCGTCCGCGTCACCAGCCGGCCCACCGACGAACCCGTTGCCGTCGCGCCGGCGCGGGCCCCGCGCGCCGCGGGACCGACACGGCCTGCGCGTCGGACGGCTGGCCCCGCGCCGATCGCCACGCCCACCCCGCCGGCCACCTCCGCGCGCAAGGTGGCGCCGTGCACCGGCGGGCGGAGCCAGCTGCAGAGCCTCCTCGCCTCGATCGAGGACCAGAACTCCCGTTCCTAGCGCCGCTGCCCCGTGCGCCCTGTTCACGAAGGACTTCCCCATGCGTCTCCCCGTCCGGCACATCAGCGGCCACCTCATCTGGACGACCAACGCCGCCACGTGGGGCGTGTGGAAGGTCGACAGCGAGAACTACACCCACGGCTCGAAAGCCACCAAGAGGGAGCGCCTCGACGCGCTCGAGGCGCTCTTCAAGGCGTTGCGCGGCGAGGCCCTGCTCCTGAGCCTGTGCCCGCAGGTCGACGCGGCCTCCGTCGTCAAGCGCATGACCGCCGGCGTCGACTGGGACAAGAGCCCGGAGTACGTCGACCTCTCCCTGAAGGTCCTCGATCAGCTCGACGGGCTCGAGCTCACCGGGCGTGTCGACTTCCTGGCGATACCCCTGCCGCACCTGGACCTCAAGCAGACCGCCAAGGCTGTTGCTTCCTCCGCCCAGGTCGAGCTCATGGCCGCGCTCGGCCTGCCGAGCCCGCCCATCTCCGCGGCCGAGGAAGCCAAGCGCCTGCTCCAGGCCAACCGCCTCGCAGCCTCGTGGCCGGCCGGCATCAAGCTCAAGGCCGCCACCGAGGCCGAGATCCTGTGGATCTACGGACACGCGGCACGGCGCGGCCTGGACGAGCCGCTGTTCCCCGAAGAGGGAACACCCCGCGGCCTGCGCGGCCGGGGGCACACCATCGCCGCCCACACCCAGGTCGTTCTCGACGAGGGCGGCCGCGGCGGCCAGCGCCGTAAGGGCCCCTCCAACCCCTTCGCCCGCCGGTACGCCAAGGTGACCACCGAACACGGCAGCAGCTACCAGGCCTTCAGCGTCCTGGCCGAGATGCCCGAGAGCTTCCGGTTCCCCGGCTCGGAGTACCTGGCCGCCCTGGACGATTTCGGCTTCCCGGTCGACTGGGCGGTCCGCCTGAACATCGAGGCCGGCTCGAAGGCCGAGCCGAAGCCCCGCAGGCAGCAGCGCGAACTGGCCCACCAGCGCGGCGAGTACGACGGCGAGACCGCCGGCGTTCCCGCGAGTCTGGACAAGGCCGCCTTCGCTCTGGACGAGTACCGTGACCGGCTGACGTCCTCGGCCACCGAGGTCGAGATCCGCGCTTCCGTCGTCACGTGCGTGTGGGGCGCCACCCCGGAAGAGGCCAACGAACGCGCGGCCTCCCTGCAGCACCACTTCGGCGGCAACGACTACACCCTCACCCGTCCCGTCGGCGACCAGGTGCCGCTCTTCCACGCGATGCTGCCCGGCACCAAGACGCCCCGGCCACTCCTCGACTTCACCCAGTACCTGCTGGCCAGGGACTTCGCCATGGCGATGCCGTTCAGCGGCGCCAACCTCGGCGACGACACCGGCTCCCTGTTCGGCCTGCAGCTGTCCGGCGGCGGCGTACGCCCTGTCCTCATCGACTTCAGCCACGGCCCGCGCGTCAACGCCTCGGCCAGCGCCGCGTTCGTCGGCGAACTCGGCTCCGGCAAGAGTGTCGCCCTCAAGACCGCGATGTACTCGATCCTGTCCACCGGGCACCGAGCCGGCCAGGCCCGAAGCCGCGGCCGCGCCCTCGTGATCGACCGCACCCCGCAGCAGGAATGGAGTCGCTTCGCCCTGGCCTGCCCGGGCGAGACACAGATCATCCGCGTCGACGAGACCGCCGGCGTCTCCCTCGACCCGCTGCGGGTCTTCCGCGGCCCGCGCGCGGCCCGCTACTGCGAGTCCTTCCTCACCCCCCTGCTCGACATCGCCAGCATGTCGGTCGAAGGCGTCACGCTCGCCGAGGCCATCGAGACCACGCGCCTGGGCCCCAACCCGTCCATGACCTCGCTTATCACCAACCTCGGCCTGCGTGCCAAGACTCCGGATCCCGACGAGCCGAACGACATAGCCGTGCGCGCCGCGGCCTCCGAGCTCGTCCGCAAGATGCGGGCCCTGGCCAAGAAGGACTTGGGCCGCACGATCTTCGACCCGAACCTGCCGGTCGTCAGGATCAGCAACGCCGACTCGATCGTGTTCGCCGTCGACCGCCTCGCCCTCCCGCGCAAGGAGGAACTCGACGAGCACCGCCTGCGCAGCCTGGAGGTGGAGACACGTTTCGGCTGGCGCCTGATGTACCTGATCACCGCGCTGTGCCGCGAGGTCGCCTTCTCCAACCCGGCCGAGTTCACCGGGGTGTTCCTGGACGAATGCTGGTGGCTCACCGCATCAGCCGAGGGATCCAACCTCCTGCTCGAGATCATCGCCGACGGCCGCAAGCACAACGCCGGCGTATACGCGGGCTCGCACGACCCGTACGACATCGGGCCGAAGAACGAGATCGGCGACAAGATCCGCGCCCTGCTTAGCCACATCTTCGTCTTCCGCCACCGCAGCAAGACCCTCGCCGCCCGCTGCCTCGAGTTCATCGACCTCGACCCCGCCGACGACGAGATGATCAAGCTGATCACGGAGAACCTGAGCCCTCTCAACGTGTCCGACGCCGAGCGCAGCCTGCGCGCCGGCGAGGGCCTCTACCGCGACCTGCGCCGGCGCATCGGCGGCATCAAGGTGCTTATCCCGGCCGACGACGAAGCCGCCGACGCCATCCACACCACCCCGGGTCAGATGGATGAGGACGAGCCGGCCGTCGATGTGCCCATCGAAGGGGCACTGGCATGAAGTCCGCCTCCCGTGCCGCGCTGCGCGGCCGCGCCCTACGGATCTGGCTCATCGCCGTGCCCCTGGCACTGCTGCTGGGCCTGTCCGCCGCGGTCGCGTTCGCCGACACGGTCCCCAACCCGCAGCCGGGACCGGCGCCCACCGCGCCGGACTCCAAACCGCCCCCGAAGCCGGACAAGCCCAAGCCCGAGCCCGGCAAGGACAAGCCGGATCCGTGCGACCAACTACCCAAAGGAAGCGCCCAGTACAAGTACTGCAAGGGGGGCGACGACAGCGGCAACGACGACAAGCCGGAAGCCAAGCCGAAGCCCGAGCCGGAGGACTCCTACAACCCCATGGAGCCCCGGCCCGGCGTGACGCCGCCTGCGCCGCAGCCGGGTGATGAGAACCGGCCGGTCGAGGACCTGAGCAAGTCGCCCAAGGACGCCTCCGACGGGCTGCTGCAGCCGTTCAACGTCAAGGACAGGGACGGCGTCCCGATCAGCGCGTACAGCGTGGATTCGGACACAGGCGACTGGAACGACATCGACCTGAAGATCTGGAACCTGCTCTCGCAGTTCTTCATGGGCATCGCCAAATGGTTCATCGGCTTCTCGTGCTGGCTGATCGACTGGGCGCTCGACTTCGGTCTCGCCAAGATCCTCGTCAAGCCCGCCGACGACATCGCCACGAGCCTGCGTGACCAGGTCATCAACCGCCTCGGCCTGCCGGGACTCTTCCTGCTCTTCTCCGGCCTGTACGCGGCGTGGCACATCCTGTTCAAGAACCGCAGCCGCGGCTTCGCCGAGGCCGGCATGTCACTGGTCGTGGCCGCCGTGGCCACCACGGTGCTGCTCTCCCCTGCCCAGGTACTGCTGGGTACGCACGACCAGCCGTCCCCCGGCGGCTCCACGATGCTGCTGAGCGACGAGGGGATGGTCGGCAAGGCCAAGGACCTCTCGCTCGAGGTGAGCGCGGTCGTGCTGTCGCAGAACCCCGAAGGAGACTCCAAGCCCGAGGACGTCTCCAAACCGATCACCGACGCCCTCGTCGACGCGTTCATCGTCAAGCCGACCCAGCTCATGCTCTACGGCAAGACGTTCAAGGACCCTGCCTGCTCGAAGGCTTTCGCCGAGGCCTCGCTGGTCAAGTACAACTTCGAGCAGATGGGCATCGACTTCTTCGAGGCCAACCGGATCAACCCCACGGGTGAAGCAACCTACGCAGCCCAGCTCACCAACGCCGGCGAGCACTTCACCAAGGTCTGCAAGGTCAAGAAGGGGGACGCGAAGAAGGCGTCGGCCGACATGACCTTCTCGGCCGCGTTCGTCGCGCTCGCCGCGATCATCGTGTCCGTCCTCATGGTGCTGGTCACCGGTACCTTCCTGGTCTCGCAGGGCTGGTTGGCGTTCGAGGCGATGAAGGGCCACTGGGCCCTGGCCGCCGGCATCCTGCCGGGCGGCGGCCGCGGAGTGCTGTGGCGCTGGGTGTCCGCGATCGTGAAGGCGATCCTCGGCGTCATCCTCGCGATCTTGTTCCTCGCCATCTTCGTCGTCGTGATCATCGCGCTGATCGACGCGGAGACGGGGCAGATCCTCGCGGTCAAGTTCATCTGCCTCGACCTGGCTGCGGTCGCTGGGCTCGTCGGCCAGAAGAAGATCAAGGAGACGGCGAGGCAGGTCAGCGTCAACCTCAACCGCCGCCTGGCCAACGCCCGGGTCGGCGGCAGCCGCCAGAGCGTCTTCAACCAGTTCGGCCGCTACGCCGAGACCGCCCCCGGCATCAAGCAGCTGTTCGGCGAGGCACGCGGCGAGGCACGCAAGGTCACCCAGCCGCTCGCCCGAGCCGGACGCAGCGCCAAGCAGATGTGGATGGGACCGCCGCAGCGAGGCAAGCGCGGAGGCCGCCTGCGCTCTGCCGCCCGTCTGGCGGCCAACGCCGCAGCCGCCGTGGGCACCGGCGGCGCCGCCACCGCCGCGAAGGTCGCAGCCCAGGGTGCCGCCAAGCAGGCACTGCGCCGCCGGCTCGCTGCGGCAGCCACGAACAAGCTGTCGCAGTCCCGCGGCGGACGCGCCACCCTCATGGCCGGCAAGGGCGCAGCAGCGAGCGCCCGCTTCGGCTGGAAGGCGACCAAGGTCGCCGCCCTCGCCACCGTGGGCGCCCCGGTCGGAATTCCCCGCGGAATCGCCGCCGCCAAGCGGGGAGGCACGGCCGCAGCCGCGCGGGCCAACGCGGTCAAGGGGCAGCTCACCGCGGCAAAGAACCGGGCTGGTGCCCGGGTCACCGCCAAGGTCGACGGAGCCCGCGCCTTCGGCAACGAGTACCGCCGAAATGTGCAGACCGCCGCGCGGTTCGTCGGCCGTCATGCCGCCAACGCCCAGCTCGGGATGGCTCAGCCACTGGCAGGTGCGACCCGGCCGTCCAGCCCTCCCGGCACACGCGCGGCCGCCACCGCTCCCCCGGTCCCCGGCACAGCCCCGGCATCGACGCGGTCCGGTTCCTCACCGACGGTTCCCGCGGTGGATCCGGCGTCCGTCTCCACGCCCGTGCTGAACCTCCCGCCTGTCCCCAGGAAGGGCGATGACCCGCCGGCACCGCCGCCGCCCACCGCCCCGCGCGCCATTCGCAGGGCCACGCGGCCTGCCGGTCCGCCCCGACGCCGCAGCTGATCGACCCACGCGGGGGTGAGCGCACCGCGCTGACCCCCGCGCCCGACTCCCCTCACCCTGCCTCGCCTACAGGAGGTGTCCGATGCCCGCACCCCAGCCCGAGAAGTCGAGCCCCTGGAAGATCTTCGTGCTCTTCGCCGCGGCCGCCCTCCTGGCCATCACCGGGATTCTGCTCCTGGTCGTCGACCCCGGCCGCGCCCCGTCTGCCGAGCCGGGCACGGCCACGGCCTCTCCAGGACCCCTTTCCTCCGCTCCGAGCACATCGTCCGAACCGACGCCGACGGCTCAGGACACCGCAGCGGAGGAACAGGAGCTGTCCGCCCCGGAGTCAGTGCCGCCGAAGGCGGCCGACACGGCACGCCGGTTCGTCCTGGCGTGGGCCTCGCATGACGCACGCCCGGGACACGACGTCTCCTTCAGCGATGCCGGCCGACGTGCAGCCACGTACGCCACCGACGAGTTGGCCGCCCAACTACGCGAACCGGGCGACCGGTCCACGCGGCTGTGGCAGCAGTGGCTCGCAGACGAGACCCGCGTGACCTGCGCTGTCGATCGCGTCGCCACCCCCGACGGAGCACCCGCCGCGACATCCGAACGGGCCTACGTGCGGGTCCTCTACACCTGCACGACCCGCGCTGCTGGACAGCCGGCCACCCGCTCCCACGACCAGCTCGCACTCGAGATGCATCACGAGCCCGTAGGCGCGTGGCGGGTCGCCGCGATCGTGAACGCCTGAGGAGACTACGTTGAAGAAGATCCTCACGGGCCTCGGGATCGCCTGGCTGTGCTGGTGCGCCCTCATCATCGCCGCCGTGATGGCCGTCGTGACCAAGCTCGGCAGCGACAACACCGGCAATGACATCCAGAACGCCGGCTTCGGAGGCGGCATCTCCAAGAGCGCCGATGTCCCGGACTGGCTGCGGACCCTGATCGACAAGGCCATCAACGAGTACGGATGCCCTGAAGTGACTCCGGCCCTGCTCGCCGCGCAGCTGTACCAGGAGAGCGGCTTCGACCCCAAGGCCGAGTCCTACAAGATCATCAAAAAGAGGGACGGGACCGAGGTCAAAGTCCCGCTCGCCCAGGGCATCGCACAGTTCATCCCCGGCACGTGGAAAACACACGGCAAAGACGGCGACGGCGACGGCGACGGCGACGGCGACAAGGACGTCTGGGACCCGATCGACGCGGTGCCTGCGGCCGTCGACTACGACTGCGACATCGCCGAAGAGGTCCGCAACATCCCCGGCGACAAGTCGGACAACATGCTGGCCGCGTACAACGCCGGACCGTACAAGGTGAAGAAGTACCAGGGGATCCCCCCGTATACGGAGACCCAGAACTACGTCAGGATCATCCGTGCTCTCGCCGAGAAGTGGACCGATGCCATGCAGCCGAGCAGCCCGGTCCCCGCCGGCAGCGGACGCACCGGTCAGGTGGTGGCCGCAGCCCAGACAGCACTGGGCACTGACTACCAGTGGGGCGGCAACTGCCGCAGGCCGTTCAGCCTGCGGGAGAACAACGGATGCGACTGCTCGAGCCTCATGAAGATGGCCTGGGCCAGCGTCGGCGTGAACCTCCCCCGCACCACCTACGACCAGGTCAAACGAGGCACGGAGATACGGTCGACCGCAGATCTGCAACCCGGTGATCTGCTCTTCAGCCGCGGCAGCGCCGCCCGGCCCGAGCACGTCGCCATGTACATCGGCAGCGGCCAGGTCATCGACGCGCCCAAGACGGGGCTCAAGGTACGGATCAAGCCGCTCTCGTACTGGAAGTCCCAGATCCTCGTCATGAAGCGGGTTGGCTGACCCGACCGTCGACCGGTGTACGGCAGTTCACTACGACTCGTCGCGCCCTGACAGCCGACGGGTCTGCTCCAGCAGCTGTTCCATCTGCGTCACCAAATCCTGCGGCACCGCGGGGAGGAGGAACGGGAGCAGGCTCTGGTCCCGTTGCGCCCGCATGGCGTCGACGGTCCGCTCCTTATCCCGAAGGTTCCGGTGCGCCTCGATCGCCCGGTACATCTCGACCACCTGGCCGACCGGAAGCGTGGTCACGGTCTTGTCCGCGCCTCCGCGGACCAGCCCGTGCACGACTACTGGAGGTGTGTCGGAGGACGAGCCGCTCACCACGCCCATCGGGGCGGGTGCGGGCTGGGGGCGGTTCTCGGTGAGCATCCGCACAGCTTCTTCGCGGCCGGCCTGGTCGAGTTTGGCGGGCAGCTGGCCCACGTCGGCTGCGGCCTTTACGCGCTGCAGTGCCTTCTGGTAGCCGCAACCGGTTGAGCGGTTCAGCTCGCGGGCAATGCGCTGGCGGTTGGTGGTGTTGCGGGAGGACGGGGCCATCGTTTCTCCATCGTCGCGTCCTGACCCTGCGGTTCGTCCCACCACGAGCATGGCCAGGGTGCGCGGTTCGGAAGAGGGCACCGGTCGTCGCCCGCCCCCGCGCGGCAGCACGGTTCACCGGTAGCTCCGGGGGTGGGCCCGGGCCGGCGCGCACAAGCGAGGTGCGCTGCGTTGAGCATAGCGGTCGATGCTGACAACGTCCGAGGACGAGCCGCAGCCGGGCCCACGCAGGGCTGCGGACAGGCGCGGTAGCCCAGGCCAGGCAGGCGACGATCACCAGGAGACGGGGCGCACCGCCAAGGTCCGCTTCGGTTAAGCAATCCGGCAGCTGCCCGACTGATGTCGACGACGCTTGACCTCCCACCGCGGCCGGACTCCTTGGCCGGTGGGCTCGGCCGGAGATCAAAAAAGTTCAGGCACCCATGTCACACGGGCGTCCGAAACCGCACCTCTATAGGCATCCGCACTCCCCGTCTCCCCGGAGTTCCGACATGCCTGCTGCCTCTCTCCTTCTGGCCTTCTCGTGCCCAGGAGCCGCCCGATGACCACGAACGACGTCATCGACCGGCTGATCCAAGTCGGACAAGACCTCCCGGCGTACGGGCAGACCGCCATCACGTGGCTGACCGGCAACATGTGGTGGCTGATTCCCGTGCCGGTGGTCGTCGCTGTCTCCGTATCCGTCGCGCGTCGACGCTTCGGCCGGAAGCCGCTCAAGGACCGGCAGGCGTTCGAGCTCCTCCCGACCACCGGCTTCGATCCGGTGCTCGAGGACGTCCTCCGCTTCGCCAAGCAGCTGGCCCAGGCGCAGCGGAGTGTCTCGCGCTGGGCCTTCACTCCGGTGCGCGGCACGGCGGTGCGCGTGCGGCTGCTGTCCCAGGGCGGCCTGCTGACCATGCGCATTGAAGGGCCGGCCCGGGCTGCGGCGGTCCTTCGCCACCAGAGCTACAGCCAGTGCGAGATGCGGGCGGTCGGTCCCGCCGTAGCCAGCTCCGAGCGGCCGGAGATCCGTCTCGGCGTGGACCTCGACACCAGCTCTCAGACCGCTCTTGCGGCGTGACCTTCCGAAGGAGTCTGTGGTGAGCAAGAAGAAGGCGGCATCCCCCCGCGGTCACGGACGCGGGCCGCGCAGGCCCAAGCCGCGCAAGGACACGCCCAAGCAGCAGCACGTAGCGCGCGCCGAGCTGGCATTGGCGCTGCCGGACCACCTCGCCTTGCGCGAGGTTCCGATCAAGCCCGATCCGCTGGAGGCGCTCGCGGCCGCCGTCGCGGATGTGCGTGAGGACCTGGGTGAACGAGCGGACATCGTGCTGGACTTGGTGCCGATATCGCCCTCCCGGGTCGGCCGTCGGCGCAGCCGCCTGCTGGCGCGAGCGCGTCGCAACCCCAGCGGGATGCCGGCGATCCCCGGCCTTCCGCAGCAGGGTTCGGGGGGCGACTTCGGCTTGGACCGCCTGGCGTCCTTGGGAAGCGAGATCGCGGCGGAGATGCGCGGGCAGCAGGGCCGCGGCGGCCAGCGCCCCGCTCAGCGCCAGCGCATGCCGACTGTGTCCGACGTCAAGGCGGCCATGGGCAAGTTCGGTCCGGGCGCGGATCCGGTGTTCGCCCTCCAGATGCTGATCCGTACCTGCTCCTCCGACCCGGCGCGGCCGCGGATACTGCTGGAGCAGATCATGGCAACGCTCGAGGGCTGGGCCGGCGACAACCACCTGCGCCCGGTGGGTCTGAACCTGCTCGTGACGCGGCTGCGCGCGGACTCGCGGCTCTACCGGCGCAGCTTCGACCGCCGATTCGTCACCGGAGAGTTCGCGCCGCGGCGTTCCAGCTGGGTAACGGGCGCGGAGCTCGCCGGCCTTCTCAAGCCCGCCACGAAGCACAACATGGCGGCCAACGTGGCCCGTTCGGGCGGTGTGGTGCCCCCGCCGCCGCCGAGCCTGCCCACGTGGACCGGCCAGGCGGATCTCCTTCCCCTGGGGTGGGTGGCCAAGCCCGGCGGCGGTGAGCGGCTGGCCGGCCTGCCCCTGGCCTACCTGCTGTTCGGGCTCTTCCTCGGGAAGGCGGGATACGGCAAGACGGAAATGTCGCTGGTGCAGGCCATCGCGCTCGCTCACAACGGGCACGGGACCCTCTTCCTGGACCCGCACGGCGACGGCTGGCAGCGCGCGCGGCCCTACCTCGCTCACCCGCACATCGCGCCGCGGCTGTGGGAGATCGACCTGACCTCGCCGGACCTGGACGCGATGGTGGGCTCCTGGAACCCGCTGTCCATGGAGAACCGTGGCGAGGAGGAAATCCCGGACATCGTCAACGCGATCGTCACCGGCTTCGCGAGCGCTCTGAACTGGTCGGACAGCGCGGGGCGAGCCAAGACCATCCTGACGCGATCGGTCCAGACCCTCGCCCATCTGTCCTGGATGCTGTCACGGGCCGGTCGGCCCGAGCTGGCGCCGACGATCTTCCAGATCCGCACTCTGCTCAACGACGAGGTGTGGCGAGACGCGGTCGTGCCGTATCTGCCCAAGACGCTGCGGGACTTCTGGGTGCAGACCTACCCGAAGTACTCCAACGAGGCAACTCCTGTTGTCACGAACATCATCGAGCGTCTCGACAGTTCGAACGCCTTGAAGGGGTTCCTCGGGTCCTCGCTGAGCACGTACGACATCCGGCACGCCATGGACAACGGGAAGGTTGTCTTCGTATGCCCGTCCGGCACCGGCGACACCGACCGCATCGTCTCCTGCCTGCTGATCTACGACCTGTTTCGCGCCGGGCTGTCGCGGCGCACCATGCCCGTCGCCGACCGCAAGGACTTCTACGCCTTCATCGACGAGCTGACCGCGGTGGACGGCGCGAGCAAGGGAACGCTCGCCGCGATCGCCGAGCAGCTGCGCAAGTACAAGGTGAAGCTCCTGGCGATGACGCAGATGGCGCAGCGGCTGTCGGCGACCACGAGGCAGGGCCTGCTGCAGAACCTGTCGATCCTGTCCACCACGGCCAGCGACATCGACGAGGCGCAGATGGTGGTGCGGCGCTGGGGTAAGAAGGTCGCGCCCGACACGATCTCGCAGCTGCAGCGCTACCACTACGTCATGTCCGTCACCCTCGACGGCGGCCAGAGCGACCCCTTCCGGGTCCGGGGCGCGAGCGTCGAGGACGTCTACAGCGACTACCACCGCCCCGACGACGTCCACCACCTGGACGCCGCGGTCAACGAGAACCTGCGCCGGCGCCGGGTGCGGGACATCCTTGACGACCTCGCCAGGCTCGACACCCGCATCCGTCTGTTCATGGCCACACTGCCGCCGCCCCCGCCGGACGACGACGATCCCGGTCCCGAGGAGCCGCCGGTCGACGATCCGGGCCCCGAGCCGCCGGATGACGGCCCGGACCCGGCCGAGCAGGAGCCGGCTCCCAGCAACGTCACCTACCTCACCAAGACCAAGGGGTCACACGTCGGATGAGCACCCAGACCGAACCCGAACTGCTACACCGTCCGCAGCGGACCCTCAGCTTCCACGCCGTCGCCAAGTCGGCCCTCGACCTGCTCTACCAGCACCGCCTCATGACCACAGATCAGCTCGCCAGGCTGCTGACGCCGACTGCTCACAGTGCGTCCTACCTGCGGCGGCAGCTGGTGGCGCTCGAAGAGGGCGGCCTTGTCCAGCGCCTGCGCGCCCAGGGGAAGGCCAGCCCGGGCCATGGGTTCAACCGGCCCTACGTGTGGTTCCTGACCGAGGCGGGCGCCGACGCCGTGGAACAGGCGGCGGAGGTCTTCTCCCGCCGCTACCGGGTGACACCCGAGTCGGCGGCCAGCACGCGCCAGGCCCACACCCTGGCCGTCAACGAGGTCGGCATCGCGTTCGTCGAGCACGCGCGCCGGCTCGGGCACGACTGCACGCCCCTTTCGTGGACCCCGGAGGTCGCCCACCGCATCCGCGACGGGCAGCGCCGCTTCGAAGACGATCACGTGATCTCCGACGCTGTCCTGCACTACGTCCACGTCCACCGCGGCGCTCGCACCATGCTGAACGTGTTCATCGAGCTCGACCGTGCCACCATGACCGCGGCCGAGCTCGCCAAGAAGGTCTCCGCGTACGGGCGGCTGTACGAGTTCGTTCCTCAGCATCCCGACCGGGCTCGGCGCTCCGCGGCGTCGACCCGGCCGGCGTGGCAGCACACGTACCCGGCCTTCCCGCGCCTGCTGATCGTCCTCGACGGTGCGCCCGGTCCCACTCTGGCCAAGCGGCTTGCCGACCGCACCGAGGACCTGTACACGCTCACGCGGGTCGATCCGCGGCTGTCCCGGCTCGCGAGCAACCTCTCGGTCGGGGTCACCACCCTTGCGCAGCTCAAGGAGCACGGCCCGTTCGGGCGGATCTTCACGCCGCTGCTGCGCGGAACACCCGAGCAGCGGCATCCCCTCACCGACATGCTGCTGCGCCGCCCGGCTGCGGCGGCGCCGGCTCGCCACCCGCCCGCCCCTGCTCCTCGCTGACCTGCACGCATATCCCCTTCGGGGCCGGGCGCCTGGGCGCCTGACGACTACCTGTGAAGGAGGCTCTGCCGATGACCGTCGCCGTTGAGGAATCCCCGGCCCCTGCGCCCGTCGTCCTGGGACTGGCCGAGGCTCTGGAGAGTTCGGAGCAACTGCGCCAGCGTCGTTTCGAGATGCTCCCGATGCGCGGCTCGGTCTACACCGACGTGCAGGGCCGCGGGCCAGGCCCGAGCACCAGCCCTGAAGGCCTCGCCGATCTGATTACCTCGATCTCGACCGTCGGCGTGCTCCATCCCGTCCTGGTGGAGGAACTGCCCGGTCCGGACAACCGCATGCAGAGGCGCCTGGTGATCGGCGAACGCCGCTACCGGGCCTGCCGCTGGGGCGCGGTCAACCAGCCCGACAATCCGCGGTTCGACAAGCTGCCCGCCGTCATCTGCCCCGGACCGCTGAGTGACGAGGACCGCCGGACCTGGCAGCTGGTGGAGAACCTGGCCCGCGAGGACCTCCAGCCCGGCGAGCTCGCCAAGGCTCTGCTCCTGGAGCGCAGCGCGATCCTGCGTGCCCAGCTCGACAACGCCGGCATCGAGGTGAGCGAGGACGTCCAGCGGCTGGAAGACCCCGTCGCCCGCTTCGAGGCCCTGGAGAGGCTGCGCGGCAGCGACGCCAACCTCGCCGCGCCGTGGAACCTGGTGCTGCGCCGGCTGGGCCTGCAGATCACCCCCCGCCGAGCTCGCGAGGTCGTTGCCGCGTTCCGGACCCTGCCGCGCGAACTGTCCGCGGACATGGACCAGCACCAGGTCGCGCTCGCCGCACGGACGAATCTCGCCCGCCTCAGCCGCGGACGTCGCGAGGCCGCCGCCGAACTGTGGCAGGCCGTCAAGCGTCTCGGCCGCACGGACCTGCTGTCGGCCGCTACCCGGGCACAGGCCACCAACCCGGACATGCCGGCCGACACCGCCGCCAGTGCCGCGGTCACCGCATACGAGCGAGCCAACGCCGAACGAGCCGCGGCACTTGCCCGGCCGCCGGCGCCGGCCGGCGGGCACGACGATGAGGACGATGCCGCAGCTCCGGACGAGACCACAGCGGCCCCCCTGGCTGACAGCGCGGATGCTGAGGGGCCCCGACAGGGCGGCGAAACGACGGCCTTCGACGACATCTCCGCGGAACCGGTAACCGCAGGGTCGGGGGCGAGCAACATCTGCGCGTCGACGAGCCGCTCGAGCCTGCCGAGCCCGTCGATCCGCCCGTCGTGACCGCCGCCCTTGAGGCGCTGCGCGCGCTCAACACCCAACTCGCAGAAGGCCGCGCCCTTCACCGATTCGACGCGGGCTCACTCCGCATGCTCCTGACCGACCTCCAGCGCCACACCAGCGCCGGCGCCGAAAGGACCGCTGCCGCATGACCGTCCCCCTGCCCATGCCCGGAGTCGGCAAGCCCGTTCCGGCACCCGCCTCCGGCTGCGACTGCAACAACTGCCCTTTCTTCATGGACAACCCCAGGGCTGTCGAACCCGTGTGCTCCGGCTGCACCTCCAGCTGCGAGTACTGCGGCTGCGCCCGCGCCGAGGACCCGCTCCCCGGCAGCGAGCCGGGACTGGCCTGCACTCGCTGCCCGATCCGCTGCGGCACCCGGCCCGACCGCGAGGCCTGGATGAAGGACATCGGCGGCACGATGCACTTCACCGGCCTGCGGGCGCCCGGCACCCTCCCCGACCTGCCCCTGTTCACTCCCCAGGTCGACGGACACGACGTGCCGACCCTCGACGCCCAGCTCCGCTGGCCCGCGTACGCCCTCGGGCTGCGCCGCGTCATCAGCCCCAAGACGCACAAGCTGTTCCCCCGCTGGGAGGGCCAGACCGCGCATCAGTTCCTGAACCTGCGGCCCGAGCAGAAGGCCATCCTCAGCGGGTACGCGGAAGACCCTCTCGTCGAGGCGTACTGGACGCGCCGCAAGGCCGACGGCTTCGCCGAGATGCTCGCCGCCCAGAAGTGGGACCTCGTGCTCACCCCGAACGCGTCGATGTACTTCAACCAGCCCCGCGCCGAGAACCTGATCAACATGCGGCGCAACCTGATGCTCGCCGCCGAACTCTCCGCCGCCGGCGTCACGGCTGTCCCCAACATCTACTGGCTCCGCCTCGAAGACCTCGACCGCTACCTCGACTGGCTCGACGAGACCCCCGCCCTGCCGCCCGCCCTGGCCATGAACCTGCAGACGTTCCGCACGCAGGCCGACTGGGAGGAGATGGCGGTCCCAGGTCTTACCTACCTTGCCGCCACCCTCCCGCCGGACCTGCCCATGGTCCTGACCGGCGCCAGCCGCGCCGACCGGATCGCCACCCTCAAGGCCCTCTTCCCCGGCCGGCTCTACCTCATCAGCCAGAACCCTCTGCAGTACGCCCGCCACGGCGCCGTCATGACCGAGGAAGGCCGCGTCGACACCCACGCGCGCACCGAGGACCTGTTCACCGCCAACGTCCGCTTCTACGCCGGCCTCGCCGACGGCACGATCACCCCACGGAACGAGGCCTGATTATGGGCTCGGGCAGCCGGATCGACCACCAACACCACCTCGTCGCCACCACCGCGGTGGGGCTGACCATCGAGGCCCCGGCCGAGCGGGTCGACCTCATACCCGAGGGCCAGCGTGAACTCATCGACCAGGCCCTGGCGATCCAGGCCCGCTGGGAGGCGAACAACGGACGGGCCTCGCTCGAGGAAGCGATGGAGTACTGGGGCCTGCGCGACCGGCTCCGGTTGGAGCACGACCTGTGGAACGGACACGGCCTCATCCAGGACGCCGAGCGCGAAGACGTCCAGGACCAGGACAGCCCCGGTTTCCCGCCCCGAGCCACCGAGCCACCGGCCGACATCCCCGTCCAGCGCGCTGCCGCTCAGCAGGTCCTGGACGAGGTCGCCGCCGAGCACAGCGCTGCCGCGGCACTCCAGGTACAGGCACGTGACCGGTGGCCCGACGAGCGGGAAGTCAGCTTCGTCGAGGACTTCGAGGCCTTCCGCCAGATCCACGACGCCGCGTGGGACCGGGAGCTCCGCGGCGAAGAAGCAGTGCCCTACCTGCTAGAAGACGCCACCGGCGGCCTCGGCGCCCGCGAAGGCGGGCGCGGATTCGGCGTGGAGATCGAGTTCGTCACCGACGGCGACTACGACGACCAGGAGGAGGCACTGCGCGCCATCGGCAGGGACCTGCACGAGGCCGGCCTGGCGCGGGACAGCCGACAACACGGTTATCACTCGCAGGCGGCGGCCGGCTACACCGACGCCCCCAACGCCTGGCGGCTGGAGGACGACTGCACCGTGGCCGGCGAGATCGTCTCGCCGATCCTCTACGACGAGCCGCAGACCTGGCAGAACCTCGCCACCGTCTGCGAGATCGTTCGCCGGCACGGCGGCGGCGCCAGCGAACGTACCGGCGGCCACGTGCACGTCGGCCTGCACGACTACGACCACGACGTCGCCAACCACACCCGTCTCATGCAGATGTACGACCACTACGAGGACGTCCTGTTCCGGCTCGCCGCCAACCGCATCGCCCCCGACTCCGCACACCGCGGGACCGAATGGTGCGAGCCCAACTTCGTGCCCACAGGCGGATACCGCTCACTGAGCGAGGTGCAGCGCAACGGCCACGGCCTCGCGGTCAACCTCTCGGCAGCACACGGCCGGCGCAGCGACCACGGCGAGTTCCGGCTGTGGGACGGCTCGGTGGACCCCGCCGTCATCCAGGCGCAGATCAACCTCTCCCTGGGCATGGTGAACGCGGCCGTGCGCGGCGGCCGCCACCGGCAGGACTGGGGGCCCGACCACCGCCTCAGCGTCGGGGAGCTGGAGACCAACAGCCTCCACTTCCGCCAGTTCGCCGACGAGATCTTCCACCGGCGCGCACAAATGCAGCAGGCGGCCTCGCTGTACGCGGTCACCCGCTGGCAACAGCCCGAGTCCCAGGGCTGGTAGCGCTCACTCTCACGTCCGCACTTCACACCGCCGACCCGCACCACCGTGGTCGGCCAGATCACCGAAAGGGGGCCAAAGTCATGGGATCGGGCAGCAGAATCGACCACCAGCACCATCTCGTCGCCACGACCGCGGCAGGCACCACCATCAGCGCTCCCAGTGACGCCATTAGCCCGCCGGAGGACGAGCATCAGGAGCTTGTGAGTCGGCTCCTCAGGCTCCGCAGCCTGATGGACGAGAACAACGCGCCCCCCGAGGAAGTGGAAGAGCTTGACCGCATTCGGCAGCGCCTTCGGGACGAGTTCCAGGGCGCCCTTCAGCAAGATGTCCAGGACGATCCCCGTGAGGAGTACGACTACCCCAGCGAAGCGTCACCGCTGGCCGGCACCACCGACGAACTGGCCTCTGACGAGGCAATCGAGGCCCTCCGACAGGCGTTCAACCGCGTACCCGCTCAGCGTGACCTGCCGCCCGAGTGGGGATCGCCCGAAGACCGCTCGGTTCAGCGGGCCGCCGCGCAGCAGGTCCTGGACGAGGTCGCCGCCGAGCACCAGGCCGCCGCTTCGCTCCAGGAGGAGGCTCGCGAGCAGTGGCCGCCCAACGAGGTCAGCTACACGGAGGACTTCGACGCCTTCCAGCGCGACTACGACGCCGCCCGCGACCGCGCCGAACGCGGTGAGCAGGTCGTCCCCTACATGACGGAGAACGCCACCGGCGGCCTCGGCGCCCGCGAGGGCGGCCGCGGCTTCGGAGTGGAGATCGAGTTCGACATCGAGCCCGGCGTCGACAGGCAGCAGGCGATCCAGAACATCGCCCGCGAACTGCGTGACGCCGGCCTGTCCCGCACGGCCCGGCAGTACGGCTACCACTCGCAGCAGAGCGCGGGATACACCGACGAGCCGAACGCATGGCGGCTGGAGTCGGACTGCACCGTGGCCGGCGAACTGGTCTCGCCGATCCTGTACGACGAGCCGCAGACCTGGCAGAACCTTGCCACGGCCTGCGAGATCATCCAGCGTAACGGCGGCCGCGCCTCCTTCGGCACCGGCGGCCACGTGCACGTGGGCATGCACGACTTCGACCACGACGTCGCCAACCACACGCGCCTCATGCAGATGTACAAGGCCCATGAGGATGTGCTGTACCGGCTCGCGCAGAACCCCGCCTCGGAGGGGAACCAGCATCGGGGCACACGGTGGTGCAACCCCAACCCCGTTCCCTCCGAGGGCTACTCGTCGATCTCCCAGATCAGTGCGCGCCACGGGCAAGCGGTGAACCTCTACGGGGCCATGCGCGGCGGGCAAAGCGCCCACGGCGAGTTCCGGCTGTGGGACGGCTCCCTCAACCCGTCCGTGATCCAGACGCAGGTCAAGCTCTCCCTGGGCATGGCCGCCGCGGCCGTCCGGCAGGACACCAATGCTTCTGGTCCGCGCATGGAACTGGGCAGCCACCGCGAGCAGCGACGTCAGGCCGGACTCGGGCAGCGGCGGCGGCTGTCCGGTGACGATTGGCGCACAACCACCGCGAACTTCCGGCAACTGGTCGACTCGCTATTCCAGCGCCCTGAGGATAAGGCTCAGGCCACCGCTCTTTTCCACGAAACCCGCTGGCAGCGCCGCTAACCCCTTGGAGATGTCATGACGTTCATCAGCACCCGCAATGCCTCCTCGGCCGCCACGCCTCTCGACCCTCCGACCAAGGACGACGGCAGCAACTACGTCTTCGAGATGATCTACGACGGCGGGAGCTGGCGCGGCTACGCCGACACCCCGGCCGAGCTCATGGAAGGCCTGATCCCGGAGTACCCCGAACTGGTGAGCCCCAAGGAGAAGGCCGCTGCCCGAATCCGGCTCGCCCTGCGTCTTCAGGTCCAACTGCAGGCTGTGCTCGCCGCGTCGGAAGAGTTCGGGCAGTGCACACCCGAGCAGCAGCAGGCGATCCTCGCCCCGCGGGACACCCCGCCGGTCGTCAGCCGCTGGGACGCCCCCGTCCCGCTGGTGCTGGTGACCACGTTCTACAAGCCGGCTGGCCGTCTGCCGCGGCCTGAGGGACCCGAGGGCGCGCTGATCTGGATCGAGCCGGACGACGAGTGGAGCCTGCTGGTCTCGCTGCACCAGGCCGGCGTGATCCACGTGGCCGCCGAGCAGGGCGCGCTGCCGCCCAATGTCCGAGGGGAATAATCGTGGGGTCGGGGAGCCGAATAGATCACCAGCACCACAGCGTCGCGCCCACGCGCGGCACGGACACGCTCGTCGCCGAGGCCGCGCCGCTCACGATAGAAGAGCGGCCGGAGCGCACGGAGGTGCGCATCTTCGACGACACCCCCGCCGACATGCCGATCATGCAGGCCCACGTGGTCCGCGGAGACGACCACCTGCTGTTCCTGCCGCGGAGCCCGGACGTCATCCGGGGCCAGGTGACCGACGATCAGGACGCCCTGGTCCACGTGGGTGCCAGCGTCGCCGACGAGGACGGGCGCCACTTCATCGAGGGCGACGTCCGGGTCAGCCGCGACCCGGACGGTCAACTCCAGGTCAGCCCGGAAGGCCTGCAGTGCACCGGCGGCGACATGCACGCCGGCGACGAGGACGGCACCTGCGTTCACCAGGGCGCCATAGCCAACCTGGTTCAGGAGCAACTCGGCTCGAGCGGCCGCTCCGCGGTCGACCGGGCCGCGGCGCAAGAGGTCCTCGACGAAGTCGCAGCCGAGCACGCCGCCTCGATCGCCGCTCAGGACCAGGCGCGCGCCGAGCGGGCGGCCCAGCCTGCGGTGCGCTCCTACCTGGAGGACATGGACGCCTTCCAGGAGGCCTACGACCAGGCCCGAGAACGCCAGCGGGCGGGCGAGCCCCTGGTGCCGTACATGACGGAGAACGCCACGGGCGGCCTCGGCGCCCGTGAGGGCGGCCGCGCGTTCGGTGTCGAGATCGAGTTCGACTACCCGGATTCCATGACGCACTCCGAGCGGCAGGCCGCCAGCCGGCGCATCGCGCGCGAACTCCACGAAGCAGGGATCGCGCCGGACGCCAACGTGAACGGCTGGCATGCTTCGGCACGCGCGGGCTACACCGACGCACCGAACGCGTGGCGGCTGGAGTACGACAGCACTGTCGCCGGCGAGATCGTCTCGCCCATTCTCTACGACGAGCCGCAGACCTGGAACAACCTGACGCAGGTGTGCGAGATCGTCCGGCGCAACGGGGGCATCGCCAGCCCGCGAACGGGCGGCCACGTCCACGTCGCGGTCCCCGACTACGACCACACGGTCGAGAACCACAACCAGCTGATCAACACGGTGGCCGGGTACGAGGACGTCATCTACCGGCTCGCCCAGAACCCCGCTGCCGACCGCCATCGGGGGCTGGAGTGGTGCACCCCCAACACCCAGCCGTCGCGCCCGTACACCTCAGTGTCGGCCGTCCAGAGCTACGGAGGTTTCCCCCTGGTCGTGGACACCCTGGACACTGGAACTATGAAGTTCCAGAGATCAGGAGTTCCCGTTGGGGACCTACAAGTACTCGGATGAGTTCCGGGCCGACGCCGTCGCGCTGTACCGCTC